>NZ_JBEYBQ010000002.1:0-258735 GCF_040632295.1 Isoptericola sp. NPDC019482 | reverse complement strand
ACTGGTGAAGACGTCAGACATCTCCACTAAGCCCGGGGGTCCTCCCTTCGACAACCGGAACTGGCACCAACCTCTTGGCCGGGTACACCTAGGCCTCCTCCCGCCCGGGCATCGGCTCGTCGGAGCCCAGCAAGACTCCCATCGCGTTCACGGCCGCTGCGCGACGGCGGAATTCTTCAACTTGAAGGGGCGTCAGGCCCTCCTCCTGAACCTGATGCACCAGCTGGCGACTCTCGCTGTCCCAGCTCACCGCGCGAGGCGTGAGCCCCATGGTCATCAGCTCCGTCGTCGCCCACTTAACGAGCCTGTCGCCCTCGGCGTTGACCTCCTGGATGGCTCCGCTCGTGAACGGGTGGGACGTGAATGGGTGGGATGTGAATGAGCGGGATGCGAATGGGCTCGAGGCGCCAATTCCGGCGACCCGCAGGTCGGCCTGCGCGGTGCGTTGGACTGGCACGTTGCGGTGGATCGCGCGGACAAGTTCCAACACCTCCTCTAGCTTGTCCTCCGGCGTCCGCTTCTCCTCGTCATCGACGGGCACCATCCCGATCAGCCTGTTGACTTCTTCATTGAAGGTCGGCCACTCACTGTCGAGCCGGCGCTCGACGATGCCAGGATCCACACCGACGAACCCGTTCAGGGTCTTGATGAGCTTGCCCACATCCGCGCGGTTCCAGAGGACATACTGGAAGTTGGTGAGCGGTCCCTTGATCTCCGACCCCTGGAGGTCAACGAGCAGGGGGATCACTCGCGACTTCTGTCCGCCGACGGCCTTGCTCAGCGCCCCCGCCTCGAAGTTGAGCCACGGCCGGCTCCAGTTCTCGCGAGTGACCACGATGATGCCGACGCTCGTGTCCGCAAGTTCCTCCGCGATGCGCTCCTGCCCGCGGTCACCGACCTCAATGTCTTCTTCCGACAGGAACAGTTCGACGTTGGGGTCGAAGATGCCCTTCAAGAACCGATACAGCTCACCGGCCACCGACTTTGAGAGGTCCAGTGACCAGCTCAGGAACACCTTTGTCGTTTTCACGTCGCCGATAGTGTGCCGCGCATGACGACGAACCCGCGTCCTGCGCCGAAGAGGGTGGCGCTCTGGAAGATCCTGGCGCTGATGCTCGGGGTTCTCGCGGCCGTCGCCCTGCTCTCGAACTCTCTGCCGTTGATCTACTTCGCGGTCGTCGGCGGTCTCTGACTCGCCGTCCGTTCGACGGCGGAGCCCAGAGCTGCCGTCGCCAGACGACCAGACACGACGACCGGGCGTGGCAGGGTAAGCGCGTGACCGACGCGTATCTCTCCTCCCTGTTCTCCCTCGACGGCCGGGTCGCCCTGGTGACCGGGGGCAGCTCCGGCATCGGCCGCGCGATCGCGGGGGCGCTGGCCCGAGCGGGCGCCCGGGTCGTCGTCGTAGCGCGGCGGGAGGCGGAGCTGGACGCCACGGTCGCGGAGCTGCGCGCGGACGGCTGCACGGTCGACCGGGTCAGCGCCGACCTGAGCTCGCGGGCCGGCGTGCGGGCCGCGGCCGAGGAGGTCGCCGCCGTGTACGGCGAGCCCGACGTCGTGGTGAGCTCAGCGGGGATCAACCTGCGACCGCCGCTGGGCGAGACGGACGACGCGACCTGGGACGCCACCATGGCGGTCAACCTCGAGGCGCCGTACCTGCTCGGACAGCGGTTCGGTCCGGGCATGGCCGAGCGCGGGTACGGCCGGCTGATCCACGTGTCGTCCCAGCAGGCGCACCGCGCGTTCGTGCAGTCCGGCGTCTACGGGGTGTCCAAGGGCGGCCTGGAGTCGCTGGCCCGCTCGCAGGCCGAGGCCTGGTCGTCCCGCGGCGTCACGGCGAACACGCTCGTGCCGGGCTTCGTCCTCACGCCGCTGAACGCCCGGCTGCAGTCCGACCCGGCGCGCGTCGAGGCGCTCGCGGCCCGCACGATGGTGGGCCGCAACGGGCTTGCCGAGGACTTCGCGGGGGCGGCGGTCTTCCTCGCGAGCCAGGCCTCCGGCTATGTGACGGGACAGTCGCTCTTCGTGGACGGCGGATTCTCGATCCACTAACCCGGTGGGGGTATGGTGCAGCGCATGACCGCCGACACCACCACCGACATCCGCCGCCCCGCGACCCTCACCATGTACGGGGCCACGTGGTGCGGCGACTGCCGCCGTGCCAAGCGTGTGCTCGACTCCCGCGGCGTGGAGTACGTGAACGTGGACCTCGTCGCCGATCCCACCCGGTCCGACGACGCCGAGGCGATCAGCGGCCGCAAGAACATCCCCGTCGTGGTCTTCCCCGACGGCGAGTTCTTCGTCGAGCCCACCGACGCCGAGCTCACGGCGAAGCTCGAGGCCGTCGGCCTCTGACGGCTCACTCCCAGCGGAACCACGCGGCGGCCGCACCGCCCGCGACGACGGTGGTCGCGCCGAGCCCGACGAGTGCGGACCCCGGCACCGCGACGCCGGCCCACGCCGCGCCGAGCGCGTCGATGGCGGCGCCGAAGGGGAGCCAGCCGCCGAGCGCGGCGAGCGCGTCGGGGAGGTTCTCCCGGGGCCCGAACAGCCCGCCGAGCGCGCCGAGGGCGAAGAAGGCGACGAGGCCGATCGCCACCGCAGACCCCGGCGTCGGCGCGACGGCGGCCACGAGCATCCCGACCGCGTACATCGCGGCGATCGCCAGCCCAAGCACGCCCGCTGCCACCCACGGGTCGGTCGGCGGCGACGCCCCGAGCCACACGAAGGCGACGCCGAGCGCCAGGGCGATGCCCAGCAGGATCTGTGCCACCCCGACGAAGGCCTGCGCGCCGAGCACCATCGCCGGGGACGCGGGGGTGACGCCGAGGCGCTTGAGGATCCCCGTGCGGCGGTAGTAGGCGAGGAAGCTCGGCATGTTGATCACCCCGACCGTCGCCACCACCATCGTCAGGGTCAGCGGGAGGACGTAGACGTCCAGCGCGGTGCGCCCGCCCGTCCCGGGGACCACCTGGTCCAGGCCGGGGGACAGCCCGTTCATCACGAGGACGAGCAGCGGCATGCCCAGCGGGACCACGAGCCCGGCGGTGTCGCGGGCCACCATCCGGGCCTCGGCGACCGTGAGCGCGAGCCACGCGCCCGCCCCCGGTCGCACCGTGCGCGGCGGCGCGCCCGGCTCGGGCAGCTCCAGCACGCGTGGCAGGTCGTCTCGGCTGGTCGGGCGGGCGGTGGTCACGAGGCCTCCAGGGGGCTTCCGGTGAGGGCGAGGAACGCGTCGTCGAGGGTCGGACGGCGCAGCTGCGTCTCGGTGGCGACGACGCCCGCGGCGGCGAGCGCCGCGCCCACCTCGTGCAGCAGGTCGCCGCGGCGCGGGTCGTCGGGCCCGGCCGCCACGCCGGTGACGGCGAGCCGCGGGCCGGCGGCGTCGACGTGCTCGACGGCGGGCAGCCGGGCGAGGAGGTCGGCGGCGGTCGGGTCGTCGGTGCGGAGGGTGACGGCGGGCCGCAGCCCCGCCCGGTCGACCAGCTCGGCGGTGGTGCCGCGCGCGACGACGCGCCCGGCGTCGAGGATCGTCACGTGGTCGCACAGCCGCTCCACCTCCTCCATGAGGTGGCTGACGAGCAGCACCGTGACGCCGTCGGCCCGCAGGTCCTCGACCAGCGACCACATGCTGCGCCGCGCCTCGGGGTCCAGGCCGGTCGTGAGCTCGTCGAGGATCACGGCCCGCGGCGCGCCCACGAGGGCCAGCGCGACCGAGACCCGCTGCTGCTGCCCGCCCGACAGCTTCTCGAAGCGGACGTCGCGCGAGGTCCCCAGCCCGACCCGCTCGACCAGCTGGTCGGGGTCCACACCGCGCGGGTAGAAGGACCGGTACAGGCGCACGAGCTCCCGCACGGTCAGCGCGCCGTGCAGGTACGCGCCCTGCAGCTGGACGCCGAGGACGCCGCGCACCCGCCCGCGGTCCGCACGCGGGTCGAGCCCGAGCACCCGCACCCGCCCGGAGTCCGGGCCCCGGGCGCCGGCCAGGAGCTCCACCGTGGTGGACTTGCCGGCGCCGTTGCGGCCGAGCACGCCGGCCACCTCGCCGGGCCCCACCGACAGGCTGACGTCGTCGACGGCGACGACGGGCGGCTCGCCGCGCCGCCGGCTGCGGTACGTCTTGCGCAGGTGCTGCGCCACGAGTGCGGTCATGCCGACGACGCTAGGGACGCGGCGCGCGTCGTCGCGCGTGCCGCCGGTCATGACCTGCACCCATGACTTCCGGCACGGGCGCCCGCAGCGCGCGGCCGGTTAGCGTGGTGCCGTGCGCCGGCTGGGACCCGAGGAGACGTCCGGGCTGACGATCCTCGTCGTCTGCCTGGCGGTCGTCGTGCCCGTGCCCTTCGTGGCGGAGCCGGACCGGATGCTCGTGCCGCTCCTTGCATGGGTCCTGCTCGCCGCCGCCTGGTTCGCCACCACGGTGGTCACGGTCCTCGGCCCTCCGCGCACCCGTCGCACGCTCGCGGCGCTCGCGGCGCAGACGCTCCTGACCGGCGCGCTCGTGGTGACGGTGCCGGGGATCGGCTGGCTGCCGATCCTGCTCGTGTTCGGCGCGGCGCTCAGCACGTACGTCGCACCGGTGGGCGCGACGGTCGCCGTGATCGCCGTCAACACGGGTTCGCTGCTCCTGTCGTACCTGCTCGCGCCCGGCGAGGTCCGCGCGTTCGAGATCCTGCTGTCCCTGGGGCTCTACCTGCTGCTCCAGGTGGCGAGCGCGGCGATCAGCGTCGCCCTGCAGCGGGAGCAGCGCATGCGCACCGAGCTCACCGTCGCGCACGCCGAGCTCGCGGCCGCGGCGGTGCTCGGGGAGGAGGCCACGCGCGCGTCGGAGCGGCTGCGCATCTCCCGCGAGCTGCACGACCTCATCGGCCACCAGCTCACCGTCCTCACCCTCGAGCTGGAGTCCGCGGCCCACCTTCCGGGCGAGCGCGGGGCGGAGCACGTGGAGCGCGCCCGCACCGTGGCGCGCGAGCTCCTCGGCGACGTCCGCGCCACCGTGGGTGAGCTGCGCCGTCGCGCGCCCGACCTGCGCGACGCCCTGGACGCCGTCGCCGCGGCCGTCCCGTCGCCGCGGGTCGAGGTGCACGTCGCCGAGGACGTCGTCGCGGACGAGGAGCAGACGGCGGCCCTGGTCCGCGTCACCCAGGAGGTCGTGACCAACGCGGTGCGGCACGCCGAGATGGCGACGGTGCTGCGGATCGAGGTCGCGGCGGACGACGACGGCGCGCTGACCCTCGTCGCCCGCGACGACGGCCTCGGCTCGGAGCCGGTCCGGATCGGGCACGGGCTCGCGGGCATCGTCGAGCGGGCCGAGGCCCTGGGGGGCGGCGCCACGTTCGACGCGTCGGCGGGGTTCACGGTGCGGGCGCGCCTCGCCCCGCGGGCGGCGTCGTGACGGCGGGCCCGGCGTCCGACGGGACCCGAGGCAGGGTGCGCCTCGCGCTCGCCGACGACCAGACGCTGGTGCGGCACGGCATCCGCAGCCTGCTGGAGATCGCGGGCGGCATCGACGTCGTCGCGGAGGCGGACGACGGCGCGACGGCGGTCGACGCGGTCCGGGAGCACGAGCCCGACGTGCTGCTGCTCGACCTGCGGATGCCCGGCCGCGACGGGATCTGGGCGCTGGAGGCGCTGCGCGACGAGGGGTTGGAGGTCGCCGTCCTCGTCCTGACGACGTTCGACGACGACGCGCTCGTGCTGCGCGCGCTGCAGGCAGGGGCGCGGGGCTACCTGCTCAAGGACGTGACCCTGGAGCAGCTCGCCGACGCGGTGCGGACCCTGGCCGCGGGGGACACCCTGGTGCAGCCTGCGGTGACGGCTCGGCTGCTGCGGGCGGTCCGCTCGGGTCCGGCGCCGGCGGACGTCGTCCCGGCGGAGCTCACCGGGCGGGAACGGGAGGTGCTGCGCCTCATGGCCCAGGGCTGGTCGAACCGCGAGATCGCGGACGCCCTGTACCTGGCGGAGGGCACCGTGAAGAACCACGTGTCGAACGTGCTGCTCAAGCTCGGCGCCAAGGACCGCACCCGGGCCGTGCTCCTGGCGCTGCAGGGCGGCCTGCTGGCCTGAGGGTTTCGTCGCCGGCCGGGTGGTGGCCGATACTCGACGCCGTGGAGATCCCCGTCGTCTGGTCCGTCGTCCTGCTCGTCGCCGCCCTGTGGAACCTGGCCGTGTGGCCGTCCTTCTGGCGCCGCGTGACCAAGGATCCGCGCGCCCGCGACGCCGCCGGGCGCCCCACCCGGTTCTTCACCGTGCACGCCGTGCTGGTCGGCGTCTCGATGCTGCTCGCCCTGCTCGTCGGCGTCGTGGGCGTGCTCGGCCTGGTCGGCTGACCCCGGGCGGACGCCCCTCAGCGTCCGTGGTGCTGCCGGGGCTCGACGCGCGTCACCCAGAACTCGGTCGTCGGCTCCTGCGGCGTCGTGAACCGGGCGTTCGGCAGGTACAGCCCGCCCGCGAAGGCGGCCACCGTGGTCGGGACGTCGAAGCCCTCGTCCGAGAGCTCGCCGGTCACCGTGCCGCGCGTCCCGCTGCGGTCCAGACGGACCACGGCCACCAGGTTCAGCTGGTTGCGCACGACGTAGAGGGTCCGGCCCTCCAGCAGCATGCCGTCGCCGTTCGTGAGCGAGGCGTCGCCGTCCCGCGACGCGAGGTCCACGACCGTCGTCTCGCCCGTGGCGGGGTCGACGCGGTGCAGCGCGCCGGTCGTCGAGTTCACGACCAGCAGCCCGCGGCCGTCGGGCGTGGCGGTGATGCCGTTGGCGTTGAACCCCTCGACCTGCTCCCACGCGCCGGAGAGCGGCACGGTCTCGGCGGCGTCGGGCAGTGCGCCGTGCCGGCCGAGGGGCAGCCGGTACAGCACCGCCCGCTGCGAGTCGGTGAACCACGCGGCGTCGCGGGTGAGCACGACGTCGTTGACGAAGCTGGGTGCGGTGGCGAGCGCGTAGTCGGCCAGGACCTCGCCCGAACGGGCGTCGACGACGCGCGCGGAGCCCGACGGCCCGCCCGCGACGAAGAGGCGGCCGCGTCGGTCGACCTTGAGGCCGACCGACGGCGTGCCGGGGCCCTCGCTCACGACCTCGCCCTCGCCCGTGACGAGGTTCGCGCGGTAGATGTCGCCGTCGGCGCGGGACCCGAACCAGGCCCACGGGCCGACGCCGGTGGCGATGCCCTCGGGGAGGAACCCGTCGGGCAGCTCGACCCGGTCCGGCAGCGCGCGGTGCTGCGGCGGGGTCGCGGGCGCGGCGACGGTCGCGGGCGTCGCCGCGACGGCGACCAGTGCCGCGGCGGCGAGGGCGAGGGCCGCCGCCCGTCCTGGGCGTCTCCGGTACATGGTCAGTCCTCGATTCCCCGTCGATCCCGTCGATCCCCGTCGATCGGGGTCTCGGGTGCGTGTCGAGCCGTCCTCCTCGCCACGCTATGCCGGGCGGCGCGCGGTCACGAGGGGAGCGCCGAGGGCGGGCGCGGGGCGGTGTGCCCTGGCGCGTATCCGCAGGTCGCGTGACGATGGTCACATGAGGGCGATCTGGAAGGGCGCCGTGACGTTCGGCCTCGTCAACGTGCCGGTCAAGCTGTACAGCGCGACCGAGGACCACGACGTGCCGCTGCACCAGGTGCACGACGCCGACGGCGGGCGCATCCGCTACCGGCGCGTGTGCGAGCTGGACGGCGAGGAGGTGCCGTACCAGCACATCGACCGCGCCTACGACGACGGCGAGCGGACCGTGGTGCTCACCAAGGACGACTTCGGGGCGCTGCCGGCGGAGGCGAACCGGGAGATCGAGGTCGTCGAGTTCGTGCCGAGCGACCAGATCGACCCGATCATGCTGGACCGCACCTACTATCTCGAGCCGGACTCCAAGAGCCCCAAGGCGTACGTGCTGCTGCGGCGCACGCTGGAGGAGACGGACCGCACCGCGATCGTGAAGTTCGCGCTGCGCCAGCGCACGCGGCTGGCGGCGATGCGCGTGCGCGACGAGGTGCTCGTCATGCAGACCCTGCTGTGGGCCGACGAGGTGCGCGAGGCCGCCTTCCCGTCCCTCGACGGGTCGGTCACGGTCTCGGACAAGGAGCTGGCGATGTCGGGCCAGCTCGTCGCGAGCTACGAGGCCGACTTCGCGCCCGAGGAGTACGAGGACGAGTACCAGGTGCAGCTGCGCCAGCTCATCGACGCCAAGATCGAGCAGGGCGACGCGCTCGACACGTCCGAGACGTTCGGCGAGCAGCCGGAGAAGGAGGACGCCGACGTCATCGACCTCATGGAGGCTCTGCGGCGCAGCGTCTCGGGGTCGAAGGGCGGGGCGAAGGGGAGCTCGAAGGACGCGTCCGAGGAGAAGGCTCCGGCGAGGAAGGCCCCGGCCAAGAAGCCGGCGGCGAAGAAGTCCGGCGCGTCGTCGACCGCGAAGTCGTCCTCCGCGAAGACGTCGTCCGCGAAGACGTCATCCACCAAGAAGGCTCCGGCGAAGAAGGCCCCCGCCAAGAAGTCGTCGTCGAAGGCGCCGGAGCGCAAGACGGGCTGAGCCGCCCGGTCGACGTCCGACGACGGCCGCGGCGTCAGGCCGGCGTGCGCCCCGAGGAGCGTGCCGCGGCGGCCTCGCGCACGAGGACGAGGAGCTCGTCGATGTCGCCGTCGTCGAGGCTGCTCGCGCCGAACGACGCGAGCGCGTAGAGCCCCTCGCCCATGAGGGAGACGGCGCGGGCGAGCACCGGGTCGCCGACCTCCTCCCGCACCGCCTCGGTCCAGGCGGCCTGCGCCGCGTCGAGGACGTCCCGGGCTCGGGGGTAGGGGCCCTGCGCCAGGCGTGAGACCGCGAGGTAGAGCACGCCGAAGTCGCCGTCGATGACCGTCGACGTGCGCAGGAGGTAGTCGGCGGCGCCCTCGGGCGCGCCGCGCATCGTCTCGACGTCGGTGGCGGTGAGCTCGCCCAGGTGGTCGAGGAGCCCGTCGACGAGGGCGTCCTTCGAGGGGAAGTGGTAGAGCAGGCCGCCCTTGGAGACGCCGGCGCGCTCGGCGACCGCCTCGAGCGTCGCGGCGCGCTCCCCGGACTCGACGAGGAGCTCGGCGAACGCGCGCAGGACCTTGGCTCGGGCGGCGGGGGGAGGGGGCATGTCGACAGCCTAGTGGCGGGGTGTTACTGTACCGGCTGGACGGTGCGGAAGTTCGGCATCACCATGTCGCCCCGGCCGTCCGCAGCGTGTGAAAGGCACCTCAGGTTCAGTCATGGTTCAGACCCAGGTGACGACGCACCCCACCTCCTCAGCCACGGCCGCGAGCCGCCTCGCCCCCGGTCGCCCCGCCGGCGCCGGACGCCGCTGGGCGGCCCTCGCCGTGCTGATGCTGCCGGTGCTGCTCGTCTCGATCGACAACACGGTCCTCAGCTTCGCCCTGCCGCAGATCTCGGAGTCGCTCGCCCCGGGCGGCACGCAGCTGCTGTGGATCGTCGACGTGTACCCGCTCGTGCTCGCTGGCCTCCTCGTGCCGATGGGCTCCGTCGCGGACCGCGTCGGCCGACGCCGCCTGCTCCTGATCGGGGCCGTCGGCTTCGCCGTCGTGTCCGCCGTCGCGGCCTTCGCGCCGACGGCGGGCGCCCTCATCGCCGCCCGCGCCGGCCTCGGCTTCTTCGGCGCGATGCTCATGCCGTCCACGCTGTCGCTGCTGCGCAACGTGTTCACCGACCGCGACGAGCGCCGCCTCGCCATCGCGATCTGGGCCGCGGGCTTCGCGGCCGGCTCGGCCGTGGGGCCGATCGTCGGCGGCGTGCTGCTCGAGCACTTCTGGTGGGGCTCCGTGTTCCTCCTCGCGGTGCCGGTGCTGGCCCTGCTGCTCGTGCTCGCGCCGGTCTTCGTGCCCGAGTCGCGCGACCCGGCGCCGGGCCCGATCGACCCGGTGTCGATCGTCCTGGTCATGGCCGCGATGACCCCGGTGGTGTTCGGTATCAAGACGCTCGCCAAGGGCGCGCTGCCCTCCCTGGGGATCGCCGCGATCGCCGTCGGACTGCTCATGGGCGTGCTCTTCGTGCGCCGCCAGCTGCGCCGCCGCAACCCGATGCTCGACGTGCGGCTGTTCGCCGTGCCCGCGTTCACGGGCAGCGTGCTGGTGAACCTGCTGTCGGTGTTCTCGCTGGTCGGCTTCCTGTTCTTCGTGTCGCAGGACCTGCAGCTCGTCATCGGGCTGTCGCCCGTGCAGGCCGGCCTCGTGCTCCTGCCGGGCACCGTGGCGATGGTCGTCGCGGGGCTGGCCGTGGTGAAGGTCGTGCGTCGCGTGCGGCCCTCGCACGTCGTCGCCGCCGGGCTGGCCCTGTCCGCCGTCGGCTACCTCGTCACCGCGCTCGTCGCGGGGCGCGGCGAGGCCGGATGGCTCGGGCTCGCGTTCGTCGTCCTGGCGATCGGCGTCGGCTCGGCCGAGACCGTGTCGAACGACCTCATCGTCTCGACGGTGCCCGCGGCCAAGGCGGGCGCGGCCTCGGCGATCTCCGAGACCGCGTACGAGGTCGGCGCGGTGCTGGGCACCGCCGTCCTCGGCGGGATCCTCACCGGGTCGTACCACGCGAACGTCGTCGTGCCGTCGGGCGTGCCCGCCGCGGACGCGGCCTCGGCGGCGGAGACGCTAGGCGGCGCGACGAGCGTCGCGGCCGACCTGCCCGCCGGGCAGGCGCAGGCCCTGCTGGACTCGGCGCACGCGGCATTCGGCAGCGGCGTCGTCGTGACGTCCGCGATCGGCTTCGCCGCCGTGCTGGTCGCGGCCGGGATCGCCCTGACGACGTTGCGGGACGTGCGCTCCTGACCCGCGCTCCTGACGCGCGTCGTCCGTGAGGGCGGCGTCACACCCGCGACGGCGGCGCCACCGGCGAGGACGGTGGCGCCGCCGTCGTCGTTCGGCGAGGGTGGTGGCGATGAGCGACCAGCACGACGAGCCCATGCCGGCGGACGGCGCGCGTCGCCCGCGCGCCCGCCGGACCCCGCCGCGCTGGGTGCGCTGGACCCTCGCGGGGGTGACGGCGGCCCTGGCCTGTCTGGTGTTCGGGGTGAGCACCGCGACCGTGGAGCTCGGGTTCGGGCCGCACGAGGCCGTGTACTCGGTGACGAACGACAGCCTCGTGGTGGTCGACCTCGGTCCGCTGGGCACCCTGGAGATCGACTCGCCGCTCCCGCTCGGGCTCGGCGTGGACGTGGTGGTCAAGGAGATCCCCGCCGACCTGACGACGGTCGGCGCGGCCAACACCCTCACCGCGCTGAGCCAGGACCTGGAGAGCTACCTGCAGTTCTTCTCCAGCCCGGACGTCGCCGTCCGCAGCGTCGCCCTGGGGCTCGTCGAGAACGCCCTGTGGCGGTCGCTGGGCGCGGCCGCCGTGCTGGTCGTCCTCGGGTTCGCCGTGCGGTGGCTGCTGGGGCCGGGACGACGGCGCGAGCTCGCCGACGCGATGGCCCCGCGGACGGGGGAGCTCACCGCCGGGGTGGCGATCGTGGCGCTCGTCGTGACGACGGTGTCGTCGGGGGCCGCCGGCAGCGCCGCCCAGGGGCAGCCCGCGTCGCCGGTCTTCGCCGGGACCGCGCTGGAGGGCGCGCGGATCACCGGTCGTCTCGCCGGCGTCATCGACACCTACGGCGGGCAGCTCGTGAAGCTGTACGAGGACAACGAGGAGTTCTACGCGAGCGCGGACGACGACCTGTCGGCCGCCTGGGACGCCCGGCTCGCCTCCGAGGCGGCGGCGTCCGTGACCGCGGCGGGGACCCAGTTCGCCTCGCCGGCCCCGGCCGAGGCCACCGCGCCGGTCGCGCCGCCGCGCGCCGTGCCGAGCGGTAGCGGCGAGGACGAGCCGGTGACGTTCGTCGTCATCTCCGACCTGCACTGCAACACCGGGATGACGCCGCTGATCCGCACGACCATCGAGCGCTCGGGTGCCGACGTCGTGCTCAACGCGGGCGACACGACGATGAACGGCACCTCGGTGGAGAAGGTCTGCGTCGACTCGTTCGCGTCGGCCGTGCCGCGCGGCGTGCCGATGGTGGTGTCGGACGGCAACCACGACTCGCAGGTCACGTCGGACCAGGAGGCCGCGCACGGCCAGAAGATCCTCGACGGCGACGTGCTCGAGGTCGAGGGGGTGCGCATCCTCGGTGACCGCGACGCCCTGGAGACGCGCGTCGGCGTCGGCACGAACGTGGCGCGGGAGCGCACCCCGGAGCAGCAGGCGGCCGACCTCGCCACGACCGCCTGCGAGGACCGTGGCGGCGTCGACCTGCTGCTGATCCACACGCCGGCCGTGGGCCTCGACGCGCTGGACACCGGGTGCGTGCCGTTCCAGGTCTCCGGCCACACGCACAGCCGGTCCGGGCCGGAGCAGGTGGGCCAGGGCATCCGGTACGTCAACGGGTCCACGGCCGGCGCCGCGCCCAACCAGCCCACCGTCGGGCCGCTGCACGGCACGGCCGAGATGACGGTGCTGCGGTTCGACCCCGCGACGCGGCGGATGCTCGACGTGCAGGTCGTGAGCGTGACTCCCGACGGCACGGCGACGGTGGGCGAGCGGGAGCCGGTGCCCGACGTCGTCCCGCCGGCCGACGAGGCGCTCGGGTCGTAGCGTCCGGGCGACCGGGACCGGTGCCCCGATAGGCTCGGAGCGTGCCCGAACCCACCTCACCCGCCGCCATCTCACCGGAGCAGCCCGTCGACCCCGACGAGCTCACCCCCGTCGCCCAGGACTATCTCAAGGCGGTCTGGTCGGCGCAGGAGTGGTCGGACGAGAAGGTCACGACCGGGCTGCTGGCGGACCGGCTCGGCGTCGGCCCGTCGACGGTCTCCGAGACGGTGCGCCGCCTCACGACGCAGGGACTGCTGGGCCACGAACCCTACGGCGGCGTCTGGCTCACCGAGCTGGGCCGGCGCTACGCGCTGGTGATGGTGCGGCGGCACCGGCTGCTGGAGACGTGGCTGGTGCGCGACCTCGGGTACGCGTGGGACGAGGTGCACGACGAGGCCGAGGTGCTGGAGCACGCCGTGTCCGACCGGCTGGTGGAACGCATCTCCACGCGCCTCGGTCACCCCGAGCGCGACCCGCACGGCGACCCGATCCCGTTCGCCGACGGGCGCGTGGTGCGCCCCGAGGCGGTGCCGCTGGTGGACCTCGAGGCCGGCGCCAGGGGAGTGGTCGCCCGGATCTCCGATGCCGACCCCGAGGCGCTGCGGTACCTCGCGGACCTCGGCATCGACCTGGACCTGCCGGTGCGGCTGACGTCGCGCCGGGAGTTCGCCGGGACGGTCGGAGTGGCCTGGGAGGCGGACGGCCGCGAGGTCACGGTGGACCTCGGGCTGCTGGCGGCGTCGCGCATCTGGGTGGTCCGCGCGTAGGCTGTCCCGGTTCCCCGACGACGTGAGCGCTGGACGGCGCACCGTCGTCCCGCCCTCCCGTCGAAACGATACGACCAGCAAGGGAGAGGCGTGACCTCGACCACCGCGTCCACGCATCCCGCCGGCGCCTCCGCACGCGCGCCCCGGCCCGAGCACGTCGGGGCCGCGCTGTTCGCGCTCGCCGTCGGCGGGTTCACGATCGGCACCACCGAGTTCGCCACCATGGGCCTGCTGCCGCAGATCGGCGCGGGCCTCGGGGTCAGCGACCCGGTCGTGGGGCACGCGATCACCGCGTACGCCGTCGGCGTCGTGGTGGGCGCCCCGCTGCTGACCGTCGCCGCCGCGCGCATGTCCCGCAAGCGGCTGCTGCTCGCCCTCATGGGCTTCTACACCGTGGCCAACGTGCTGTCGGCGGCGGCGCCGTCGATCGAGTGGCTGATCGCCGGGCGGTTCCTGGCCGGGCTCCCGCACGGCGCCTTCTTCGGCGTCGGCGCCGCGGTCGGCGCCGCCGTCGCCGGACCGGGGCGTCGCGGCCATGCCGTCTCGATGATGATGACCGGCCTGACGGTCGCGAACGTCGTCGGGGTTCCGGTGTCCACGGCGGTGGGTCAGAGCCTCGGCTGGCGTGCCGCGTTCGTCGTCATCGGGCTGCTCGGCGCCGTGACCCTGCTCGGAATCTGGCGCTTCGTGCCCGAGCGCGGACCGGTGGACTCCAGCGTCCGGCAGGAGCTGTCCACCCTGCGCAACGGCCCGCTGTGGATCTCGTTCGCGGCCGGGGCGATCGGGTTCGGCGGCCTGTTCGCCGTCTACACCTACGTCGCGCCCACCGTCACCAAGGTGGCGGGCATGTCCGAGAGCGCCGTGCCCTGGGTGCTCGCCGTGTTCGGCGTCGGCATGACCGTCGGCACGCTGCTGGGCGGCAGGCTGGTGGACCGGAACGTGCTGCGCACGGTGATCGGCGGGTTCGTCGCGACCGCGCTGTCGCTGGTGCTGTTCGCGCTGGTCGGGACGTCGCCGGTGGGCGCCGTCGTCGGGCTGTTCCTGCTGGCCGTCACGTCGCAGACCCTCGGCCTGGCGATGCAGACGCGCCTCATGGACCTCTCGCCGCGCGCGCAGTCCCTCGGCGCGGCCCTGTGCCACTCCGCCCTCAACATCGGCAACGCGAGCGGCGCGTTCTTCGGCGGCCTCGTCATCGCCGGCGGCTACGGCTACCTCGCGCCGGCGTGGGTGGGGCTGGCCCTGACGCTGGTCGGCCTGGCGATGGTGCTGGCGTTCGGCCGCCAGCGGGTGCCGCACGCCGGCTGACCTGCACCCGGCCCTCTGCTGCCGCGGGCCCCTCCCCAGGAACGTGCGGTACGGTCGCGCCCGTGAGCCCGAGCGTGCGCGACGCGACCCAGGACGACCTCCCCGACGACGCCGCGGGGGAGGCCGTGCCCGCGTCAGGCCCGCGGGGCCTCACCGCCCGCACCTACGGCATGCTGCTGACCGTGCTGGGCGGCATCGGCTTCGGGGCGGCGTCGTGGCTGGCGATCGAGGAGTACCTCAAGCTGCTCGACCCGAACCGGGTGACGAGCTGCAGCTTCAACGTCTTCCTGGACTGCGGTGTCGCGATGATGTCCTGGCAGGGCACGCTGCTCGGCTTCCCGAACCCCTACATCGGGGTCGCGGCGTTCCCCGTGGTGATCACGACCGGCGTGGTGCTGCTCGCGGGCGCCCGGCTGCCGCGCTGGTACCACCGGTCGCTGCTCGCGGTGACGGTGCTCGCGCAGCTGCTGATCTTCTTCCTCATGTGGTCGAGCTTCTACGCGCTGGTGCGGCTGTGCCCGGCCTGCATGGTCGTCTGGACGATCCTGTGGCCGCTGCTGTGGTTCCAGGTGGTGCACGCCGTGCAGGAGGGCCACCTGCCCGCGAGCGACGGGCTGCGCCGCGCCGTCGTGCGCAACCGCGGCCTGGTCCTGATCATCGGCTACGTCGTCGCCGTCGGCTGGCTGCTGCTGGCCGTCGGGGGACCGCTCGTGGAGTCGTTCGGGGTGTGAATATCCGGCCGGGACGCGCGGTCCCGGCCGGTAGACTCGCCGGGTGAGCACGCCCGACACCGCACCGTCCCGATCCGAGGCTCCCACGGAGCCCGCCCACCGTTACACGCCCGCTCTCGCGCAGCAGGTCGAGGAGCGCTGGCAGGACCTCTGGGAGGAGCGGGGCACCTTCTGGGCGGCGAACCCGTCGGGGGCGCTCACGGACGGCGACGGTCGGAACGCGGCCGGCAAGCCGTTCTTCATCATGGACATGTTCCCGTACCCCTCGGGGGCGGGGCTGCACGTCGGGCACCCGCTGGGTTACATCGCCACCGACGTCGTCGGTCGTTTCCGCATGATGTGCGGCGACAACGTGCTGCACGCGCTGGGCTACGACGCGTTCGGCCTGCCCGCCGAGCAGTACGCGGTGCAGACGGGGCAGCACCCGCGCACCACCACCGAGCAGAATATCGTCACCATGAAGCGCCAGCTGCGCCGCATGGGCCTGGCGCACGACTCGCGGCGCACGTTCGCGACGATCGACCCCGAGTACGTGCGCTGGACGCAGTGGATCTTCCTGCAGATCTTCGACTCCTGGTACGACGCCGAGGCCGACGGCGGCAAGGGTCGCGCCCGCCGCATCAGCGAGCTGCGTGCCGCGCTGGAGTCGGGCGCGCGCGCCGTCCCCGGACACGACGGCGACAACGCCGGCGGGGCGGTCTGGGCGGCGCTGTCCGACGACGAGCGGCGCGACGTGCTGGACGCGCAGCGCCTGGCCTACGTCGACGAGTCGCCCGTCAACTGGGCGCCCGGCCTGGGCACCGTGCTGGCCAACGAGGAGGTCACGGCCGACGGCCGCTCCGAGCGCGGCAACATGCCCGTCTTCCAGAAGTCCCTGCGGCAGTGGAAGATGCGGATCACCGCCTACGCGGACCGCCTGACCGACGACCTGGAGCTCATCGACTGGCCGGAGAAGGTCAAGTCGATGCAGCGCAACTGGATCGGGCGCTCCACCGGCGCGAACGTCCGGTTCGACGTCGTCGGCACCGCCGACTACGACGCGGCCGGCGCGGGCGCGCAGGTCGAGGTGTTCACCACCCGCCCGGACACGCTGTTCGGCGCGACGTTCATGGTCGTGGCGCCCGAGCACCCGCTGCTGGACGAGGTCCCCGCGGCCTGGCCCGACGGCACCCGCGACGTCTGGACCGGCGGGCACGCGACGCCCGTCGAGGCCGTCGCCGCGTACCGCCGCGAGGCCGCCGCGAAGACCGCCGTCGAGCGGCAGGCCGACGCCGGCAAGAAGACCGGCGTGTTCACCGGGCACCTGGCGATCAACCCGGTCAACGGGGCGACGGTCCCCGTGTTCACGGCCGACTACGTGCTGATGGGCTACGGCACCGGCGCGATCATGGCGGTGCCCGGCGGCGACCAGCGCGACTTCGACTTCGCCGAGGCGTTCGAGCTGCCCGTGATCCGCACCGTCGAGCCCGCGGGCGGGCTGCCGGACGACTTCGCCGGCGCGTACACGGGCGACGGCGTGGCGGTGAACTCGTCCAACGACGAGATCAGCCTGGACGGGCTGGGCGTCGCCGAGGCCAAGGCGAAGATCGTCACGTGGCTGAGCGCCCGCGGCGCCGGCGAGGGGACGACCACGTACCGGCTGCGCGACTGGTTGTTCAGCCGGCAGCGCTACTGGGGCGAGCCGTTCCCGATCCTGTGGGATGAGAACGACCGCCCGGTCGCGATCCCGGCCGACATGCTGCCCGTCGACCTGCCGGACGTGCCGGACTACGCGCCGCGCACCTTCGAGCCCGACGACGCCGACTCGTCGCCCGAGGCCCCGCTGGGCCGCAACGACGAGTGGGTGCACGTCACCCTGGACCTGGGCGACGGCCCGAAGCAGTACCGCCGCGACACCAACACGATGCCCAACTGGGCCGGGTCGTGCTGGTACTACCTGCGCTACCTGGACCCGACGGACTCGACCGACGGCCCTGCGAAGGGCACCGCCGTCGTCGACCCGGAGCTCGAGTCGTACTGGCTGGGGCCCAAGCACAACGCGACGTCCGGTCCCGCCGGCGGCGTCGACCTGTACGTCGGCGGCGTCGAGCACGCGGTGCTGCACCTGCTGTACGCGCGGTTCTGGCACAAGGTGCTGCTCGACCTGGGCTACGTCTCCTCGCTGGAGCCGTTCGGCAAGCTGTTCAACCAGGGGTACATCCAGGCGTACGCCTACACGGACGCCCGCGGCGCCTACGTGCCGGCCGGCGAGGTCGAGGGCGACGAGCAGGCCGGCTTCACGTACCGCGGCGAGCCCGTCAACCGTGAGTACGGGAAGATGGGCAAGTCCCTGAAGAACGTCGTCACGCCGGACGAGATGTACGAGCAGTACGGCGCCGACACGTTCCGCGTGTACGAGATGTCGATGGGCCCGCTGGACCTGTCGCGGCCGTGGGAGACGCGCGCCGTCGTCGGGTCGCAGCGCTTCCTGCAGCGGCTGTGGCGCAACGTCGTGGACGAGGAGACGGGCGCGCTCGTCGCGACCGACGACGAGCCCGACACCGCCACGCTGCGCGCGATGCACCGGGCGATCGCGGACGTGCGGGTCGAGATGGAGCACATGCGGCCCAACACGGCGATCGCGAAGCTCATCACGTACAACAACCACCTCACCTCGCTGGACCGGGTGCCGCGCGCGGCGGTCGAGCCACTGGTGCTGATGGTCGCGCCCATCGCGCCGCACATCGCGGAGGAGCTGTGGCAGCGGCTCGGGCACGACGGCTCGCTGGCGCGCGAGCCGTTCCCGACCGCCGACGAGCAGTACCTCGTCGAGGACACGGTGACGTGCGTCGTGCAGGTCAAGGGCAAGGTGCGCGGCCGCCTCGAGGTGGCGCCGTCCATCTCGGACGCCGACCTGGAGGCCGCCGCCCTGGCGGAGCCGAACGTGGTCCGCGCCATCGACGGGGCGCCGGTGCGCAAGGTGATCGTGCGCGCGCCGAAGCTCGTCAACATCGTCGTCTGAGTTGGCGACCGTCCGCCTCGAGGGCGCCCTGGCACGCAGCCGGGGCGCCTTCGGCACGCCCTCGCTCGCCCTCCTGCACCGCAAGGAGGGGCCGCTGGTCGTCGCCCTGCTGTCGCTGATCTTCACGCCCGGCCGTGCCACCGTGCCGACCGAGCAGATGCACGTGGAGGTCGAGGACCTGCTGGCCGAGGCGCGGGCCGCCGGCCACGAGGTGCCCGACGACGCCGCCCGCGCGCTGTGCTCGCGCTGGGTGGCGGGCCGCTGGCTGGTGCGCGCGCTCGACGACGACGGCGTCGAGCAGTACCAGGTGAGCTCGCACGCGGCGGAGGCGCTCGCGTTCGTGGACCGGCCCCAGGGCGCGCGCGCCCTGGTGAGCGAGTCGCGCATCCGCACGCTGCTCGTCGCCCTCGACGGGCTCGCCCGCGACGCCCGGCCCGACCGCGAGTCGCAGCAGCGTGCGCTGCGGGAGCAGGTCGCCCGCGCGCGCGACGAGATCGCCGAGGCGGAGGCCGAGCTGGCCCGGCTCGAGGCCGGCGGCCCCGTGGTGCAGGCGCCCACGGACCGGCTGGTCGAGCAGTTCGACAACGTGGCCGCGCTGGTGCGCGAGCTGCCCGCCGACTTCGCCCGCGTGGCCGAGTCGATCGCGGAGCTGCAGCGCAGCATCGTCACGAGCCTGCGCCAGGACGAGCGCCCCACCGGCGAGGTGCTGGGCGCCTACCTGGAGGCCTCCGACTCGCTCATGGAGCGCACGCCCGAGGGTCGCGCGTTCTCCGGCGCGATGGAGCTGCTGCGCGACCCGCAGCTGCTCGGTCAGGTCGACGAGCGGGTCCGGGCGGTGCTGGCGCACCCGTTCGCGGCGGACCTGCCGGCCGAGCGCCGGGAGTCCGTGCGCGCGCTGTACTCCCAGCTCCTCGCCGCCGTCGACGGCGTGCTCGACGCGCAGGCGCGCGCCTCCCGCACCATCACGCAGCAGCTCACCGTGCACAACCCGCTCCGCGACCGCGAGCTGGACGCCGCGCTGCGCGAGGCGACCGCCGCGATGGCGGAGTGGTTCCCGACGTCGGGGCGGGCCGCGCGCGTGGAGCCGCTGCGCTGGCTCGAGCGCGCGCGCCTCGGCCGGTTCCGCGCCCAGCTGCACGACCTGCGCCCCGACACGCCGCCGGACGCGCTGGCCGACCTCGACGACGCCGGGTTCGACGGGGGCGGTGAACCCCGGGAGGTGCTGGGCGGCCTGCGCGGCATGGGCGGCCCGCGCTACGAGGAGACCACCGCGCACGCGGCGCGCGTGCTGCGCGAGCGCGGCCGCGCCACGGCGGACGAGGTGTTCGCCGCCGGGCCGGCCGAGCTGCGCCGGCCCGTGGAGCTGCTGGGCTACCTCGAGCTCGCCACGGCGGGGGAGCTCGACGCGGCGCTGGGGGACGGCGCCGGGATCGGCGACGTGCCCGCCGCCCGCCTGCGCCGCGTGACCACCGTGCGCGCCGACGGCAGCACACGCGACCTGGTGGTGCCGAGGGTGGGCCTCGCGATGCCCGACGACGAGCCCGACGACGAGGGGGACGCATGACCGACACGACGATCGAGCCCGTGATCGAGCCCGTGACCGAGCCTGCGGACGTTGCGGCGGCCGACGGGGCCGCCTTCGTCGAGGTGCCCGCGCTGGCCGACGACGACGGGGCGCTGTTCGCCGGCGACATGGGCGTGCTCCCGTACGAGGCGCGGCGCGCGCTGGCGCTGGTCCTGCAGCGGAGGTACCTGTCCGCCGCGGTGCACCCGGTGGAGTGGAAGGCGCTGCTCGCGCACCAGAACGTGCTCGCCTCGCGCTGCCACGACCTGTTCGTGGAGCTCGTCGTCGACCGCGACTACGAGATCGCGTACAAGCGGCAGGTCCGCGAGGCGGGGCTGAGCATCCCGGTGCTCCTCAAGGACGAGCCGTACAAGCGGGTCGAGACGCTGCTCATGCTGTTCGCGCGCAACCGCTTCCGGCAGGAGCAGGGCGCGGGGGAGCGGGCGGCGCACGTCGACGCCGAGGAGCTGGTCGACTACGCGCTCGGCTTCCTCGCCACGGACGAGACGAACCTGGCCGCGCGCCGGCGCGAGGTCGACAACGCGATCGCCACCCTCGTGCGCGAGCACGTGCTCGACGAGGTCGCCGAGGGGCGCTACCGCGTGCAGCCGGTCGTGGAGATCCTGCTGCCGGTGGAGCGGCTACGGGAGCTGACGGCGTGGCTGCGCTCGCCGTCGGCCGAGCCGACCACCGTCACCGACCACGACGACGAGACCGAGCCGGTCGACGAGGACGAGGAGTCGCGCGCATGACCATCACGAGCGACCCGGCGGAGCAGGTCGCCGCGCCCCGCATGCAGCAGTCGTTGTTCGGGCTCATCCCGACGGCGTCGGACGGGCGGCAGTGGACGGCCCGCTCGATGCAGCTGGTGAGCTGGGGCGGCTACCACGGCTACCACGAGGTGCGGTTCGCGGGCACGACGACGCTGCTCACGGGCGCGTCCGGCTCCGGCAAGTCGACCCTGCTCGACGCGTACATCGCGCTGATGATGAGCCATACGACGCCGTTCAACGGCGCGTCGAACACGGCCACCAGCGGGCGGGCGCGCGGGCAGGAGCAGCGCAACGTCGTCTCCTACGCGCGCGGCAAGCTCGACGAGGAGCGCACCGCCGGGTCGGCGCGCGCCAGGGACCGCGTACTGCGCGGCGAGACGTCGGACACCTGGTCGGCCATCGCGATGACGTGGTCGTCCCAGGCGGGCGAGCGGTTCACGGCCCTGCGTGCCTGGTACGTGCCGCGTGGCGCGCAGCGCACGGACGAGACGGTGGCCGTGCGCGCCGTCGTCGACGCGGACTTCAGCCTGCGCGACCTCGAGCCGCTCGCGGCTCAGCGCTTCGGCAAGGCGGGGCTCACCGCCGCGGGGCTGACGTCGTTCGACACGGACAAGGCGTTCGCCACCCGCCTGCATGCCGCGCTCGGCATCGGCGCCGCGGGCGACGGCGAGAAGGCGATGCAGCTGCTCGGCCGCATCCAGGCGGGCCAGCAGATCACCACGGTCGACTCGCTCTACAAGGCGATGGTGCTGGAGGAGCCCGAGACGATCCGCGTGGCCGAGCGCGCCGTCGAGCACTTCGACGAGCTCAGCGAGGTGCGCGCGGAGATGGACACCGCGCAGAAGCAGGTGGACGTGCTGCGCCCGATGCTGGGGCACCGGGAGGCGGTCGACGACGCCGTCGCGCAGCGGCGTCTGGTGGACGCGCTCGGGCCCGACGGCGGCGCCGGCGGGCCCGAGCCCGGCACCGAGCCTGCCCGGATCACGCCGTTCACGGCGTGGCGCGACCGCACCCAGCTCGACCTGTTGCGCGCGGGCGAGGCGGAGAACCGGGCCCAGCACAAGGCCGCCGCCGAGCGGGTCGCCGTCGCCGAGGAGCGGCTCACCGTCGCGCAGGGCGAGCTCGAACAGGTGCGGGCCGACCAGCGCCGCAACGGCGGCGACGCCATCGAGGCCGCGGAGCGCGACGTGCGCACGGCCGAGCAGCGACTGGCCGAGGTGCGGCGCGCCCGCGCCGAGCTGGAGGGCCACCTCGCCCCGCTGGAGCGGGAGGCCTCCACGCGGCGCGAGCTGGACGCCCTGCACGCCGACGCCCGCCGCTACCTCGACGAGCGCGACGCGCACACCGACGCGCTGTCCGAGGCGGTGGTCGACGCCGCGGCACGGGAGAAGGACGCGCTGCGCGACCTGGCCGGCCTGGAGCGCGAGGAGGCTTCCCTCAAGGCGCGTCGCGGCAACGTGCCGCGCGAGCTGCACGAGGCGCGCGAGGCGCTGGCCCGGGCTGCCGGCCTGCGGCCGGAGGACGTGCCGTTCGTCGGCGAGCTGCTCGAGGTGCGCGGGGAGTACGAGCCCTGGCGGGAGGCCGTCGGCCTCGCGCTCGGGGGGTTCGCGGTCACGGTGCTGGTCGACGAGGCGCGGCTGGACGCGTTCCGGTCCGCCATCGACGCCGTCCGCTCGCCCGTGCGGGTGCGGTTCGAGGGCGTGCCCACGGGACTCGCGCTGCACGAGGAGGCCGACCGTTCGCTGCTGCCCGGACGTCTCGAGGTGAAGGCCGGCCCGTTCGGCGGCTGGCTGGCCGGGCGGCTGGCGGAGCGGTTCGCGTACGTGTGCGTCGACGACCCGACGGAGCTGGCCCGCCACGACCTGGCGCTCACCCGGTCCGGGCAGACGTCGGAGGGCCGCCGGGGCGCGCACGGCGGCCAGGGCCGGGCGTCGGTGCTGGGGTTCAGCAACCACCGGCGCCTCGAGCAGCTCGCCGAGCAGATCGCGGCGGCGCACCAGGAGCTGCGACAGGCCTCGGAGTCGCTCGCGGGCGCCCGGCTGCGGCAGAAGGCCGAGGCCGACCACTTCGTCGCGTACAGCCACGCGCTGCGGGCCGCCTGGGACGACCTCGACGTGCGCGGGGCGGAGGCCCGGCTCGCCGAGCGGCAGGAACGGCACGAGGCGCTGGTCGCGGGCTCGGACGTGCTGCGCGCGCTCAAGGCCGACGAGGACGTGCTGCGGGCCCGGGTGGACGAGCTGTACCGCGAGCGCGCCGCGGCGCAGCAGCGCGTCACCGAGCTCGGCGCGACGTGGGAGCAGCTCAGCGACCAGGTCGACCAGGTCGCCGACGCCGTCGAGCGCGCCGACGACGAGGGCGTCGAGCCCACGCCGGAGCAGGAGCGGCGCCTGGCCGAGCTCATGGCGCAGGTCGGCTGGTCGGGGGTGGCGGGCACGTCGGGCAGCGGGCTGGCGGACCTCACCACCGCCGTGGCCGCCGTCGTGCGCGAGCTGCATCACGAGCGCGACGCCGCCGAGGAGGCCGAGCGCGCCGCACGCGCGGCCCTCGCGGCCCTGTTCGAGCGGTTCAACGACACCTGGCCCGACCCGAACCGCAGCGCCGACCCCGACGGCGCGTACGCCGACTTCCTGCGGATCTACGAGGAGCTGGAGTACCAGCAGCTGTACCGGCTGCGCGACCGGTGGTCGGCGCACCTGCGGCAGATGTCCGGCGACCAGCTCACGCGGCTCAACAACGGCATCGCGCAGGCCGTGGCGGAGATCCGTGACCGCATGGAGCCCGTGAACGCGATCCTCGCGACGCTCCCGTTCCGCGACGACGCGCACCGCCTGCGCATCACCGCCACGCCTGTCGAGGCGTCCGAGGTCGTGTCGTTCCGACGGCGGTTGCGCGAGCTGGCCACCGCCCCGGCGGGCGACGTCCCGCTCGCCGAGCACGAGCGCCGGTACGAGCGGATGCGCAGGCTGATCGACCGCATCCGCCCGGACAGCCCGGAGCGCCGACGCCTGGTGGACGTGCGCGAGCACGTGCGGGTCAGCGCCGAGTGCGTGGACCTCGAGGGCAACCACGTGAGCGTCTACGACCACATCGCCGGCAAGTCCGGCGGCGAGTCGCAGGAGCTCGTCGCGTTCATCGTGGGCGCGGCCCTGCGCTACCAGCTCGGCGACGCCGGGGCGGAGCGCCCCCGGTACGCGCCGGTCTTCCTCGACGAGGCGTTCATCAAGGCGGACGCGCGGTTCGCCGGCCGTGCGGTCGGCGCGTGGCGCGGGCTGGGCTTCCAGCTCGTGGTGGGGGCGCCGCTCGACAAGGTCAGCGCCCTGGAGCCGCACGCCGACGTCGTGCTGCAGGCCATCAAGGACGCGACCGGCCGGTCGCGGCTGGTGACGCTCGTGGGGGAGTGACGGGCGGTCGGTGTCGGGCCGGGCCGGTCGCGCCGAGGCTGTGTACTGTCGTGACGTGACCGAGACCACGCCTCTGATCACCAGCCCGGAACCGACCGTCGAGGGGTTCGTGCGCGAGTACCTGCACGAGCTGAACTTCAGCCAGGGCACGATCCTGGAGCGGGCCACGGACAACGACCGGTACCTCGCGCTCGCGCGCACGGTGCGGCACTACCTGATGTCCCGGTGGATGCAGACCACGCTGAGCCAGTACCGCACGCAGTCGAAGGCGGTGGCCTACCTGTCGGCGGAGTACCTGCTGGGCCGACAGCTCGACAACGCGCTCATCGCGACGGGGCTGGAGGAGGTCGCCGCCGAGGCGCTGGCCAGCCTGGGCCTCGACCTCGACGAGCTTCGCGAGGTGGAGGTGGAGCCGGGGCTCGGCAACGGCGGGCTGGGCCGGCTGGCGGCGTGCTTCGTCGACTCGCTGGCGACGATGAGCGTGCCGGCGATCGGGTACGGCATCCGGTACGAGTACGGCATCTTCCGGCAGACGTTCGTCGACGGACGCCAGGTGGAGGAGCCGGACACCTGGCTCGACAACGGCGACCCGTGGGAGTTCGCCCACCCCGAGCACGAGGTCACGGTCGGCTTCGGCGGGCACACCGAGAGGTACACGGACGACGACGGCCGCGAGCGCTCGCGCTGGGTGCCGGGCTGGCAGGTGCTCGGCGTCCCGTACAACTCGATGGTGCCGGGCTACCGGAACGGGCGCGTCAACACGCTCCGGCTGTGGAGCGCGCGGGCCACCCACGCGTTCGACCTCAAGATCTTCAACTACGGCGACTACGCCGAGGCCGTGCGGTCCCAGACGTTCGCCGAGAACATCTCCAAGGTGCTCTACCCGGAGGACTCCACGCCGCAGGGCAAGGAGCTGCGGCTGCAGCAGCAGTACTTCTTCGTCGCCTGCTCGATCCGCGACTTCATCGACCAGCTCCTGCCGCCGGACTTCGACCTGCACGACCTGCCCGACCGCATCGTCTTCCAGCTCAACGACACCCACCCCGTCATCGCGATCCCGGAGCTGATGCGGATCCTGGTGGACGAGCGCGGCTTCGAGTGGGACGACGCGTGGCAGGTGACGCAGCGCTGCTTCGCCTACACGTGCCACACGCTGCTGCCGGAGGCGCTGGAGGTGTGGCCGGTCGAGCTGGTGGGCCGCCTGCTGCCCCGGCACCTGGAGATCGTCTACCGCATCAACGAGGAGTTCCTCGCCCAGGTGCGCGAACGCTCGGGCGGCAACGAGCTGCTGGTGCGGCGCATGTCGATCATCGCCGAGCACCCCGAGCGGTCGGTGCGGATGGCGTTCCTCGCGACGGTCGGCGGGTCGAAGGTGAACGGCGTCGCCGAGCTGCACTCGCAGCTGTTGCGCGACAAGGTGCTCGCCGACTTCGCCGACTTCTGGCCGGAGAAGTTCACGAACGTCACCAACGGCGTCACGCCGCGTCGGTTCGTGAAGCTGGCCAACCCGGGGCTGTCAGGGCTGATCACCGAGGCCATCGGCGACGGCTGGGTCACCGACCTCGACCGGCTGCGCGAGCTCGAGCCCTTCGCCGACGACGCCGAGTTCCGCCGTCGGTTCCGGGAGGTCAAGGCCGCGAACAAGGACCGGCTGGTCTCCTTCCTCGCGGCGCGCGACGGCATCACGATCGACCCCGGCACGATGCTCGACGTCATGGTCAAGCGGCTGCACGAGTACAAGCGCCAGCTGCTCAAGCTGCTGCACGTCGTGACGCTCTACGACCGCATCACGTCCGGGGAGCTGGAGGTCGGCGACGTCACGCCGCGCACCGTCGTCTTCGGCGCGAAGGCCGCCCCCGGCTACGTGATGGCGAAGGAGATCATCGCGCTGATCAACCACGTGGGGGCCGTGGTCGCGGCCCACCCGGACGTGTCCCGGGTGCTGCGCATCGCCTTCCCGGCGAACTACAACGTCACCGTCGCCGAGACCCTGATCCCGGCGGCCGACCTGTCCGAGCAGATCTCCCTGGCCGGCAAGGAGGCGTCCGGCACCGGGAACATGAAGTTCGCGCTCAACGGCGCGCTCACGATCGGCACCGACGACGGCGCGAACGTCGAGATCCGCAAGCTCGTCGGCGACGAGAACTTCTTCCTGTTCGGGCTGACGGAGCCGGAGGCGAGCGCCGTCGCGGAGGCGGGCTACCGGCCCTCGACCTACTACGAGGAGAACCCGTCGCTGCGCCGGGCCCTGGACCTGGTCGCGCGGGGCACGTTCTCCGGCGGCGACGCGTCCGTCTTCGAGCCGATCGTGTCCAACCTGCTCACCGAGGACCGGTTCATGGTGCTCGCGGACTACCAGGCCTACCTCGACGCCCAGGAACGGGTGGAGCGCGCGTACGCGGACCCGGACGCCTGGAGCCGGTCGGCCGTGCTGAACGTGGCGCGCTCGGGCTTCTTCTCCTCCGACCGGTCCGTGCGCGACTACCTCGACCGCATCTGGCACGCAGCACCGCTGACGGCCGACTGACCGTCGTCACGGGGCGTCAGCGCCGGCGGCGCGTGCCGAACACCGTGCGCGTGATCTCGCGCGCCAGCGTCGTGCCCACGGTGGTGAGGATGGCGTCCATCGGGCTGCGCGAGCTGCCGCGCGACGTCGAGCCGGACCGGGAGGCCTGCTGCGACTTTCGTGCGTCGGCCGCCGCCTCCTTGCGGGCCTTCGCCGCGTCTTTCTCCAGCTCCTCGGCGCGCTCGGCGGCCTCCCGCGCGGCGGCGTCCTGCGCGACGCGGGCCTGCAGCAGCTCGTAGGCGGACTCGCGGTCGACGGCGGCGCCGTAGCGCGCCTGCCCGGGCGAGGCGGCGACGGCGGCGTCGAGCACCTGCTGCGGCGCGGGGTCCATCGAGGCCTGGGGCGCGCGGACGCGGGTCCACGCGACCGGCGTGGGCGCGCCCTTCTCGTCGAGCAGGGTGACGACGGCCTCGCCGGTGCCGAGCGACTGCAGCAGCCGCTCGAGGTCGTATTGCGAGGTGGGGAAGGTGCGGGCCGCCGCCCGCAGGGCCTTGGCGTCGTCGGGCGTGAAGGCGCGCAGCGCGTGCTGCACGCGGTTGCCGAGCTGGGCGAGCACGTCGGCCGGGACGTCCTTGGGGGACTGGGTCACGAAGAAGACGCCGACGCCCTTGCTGCGGATGAGTCGCACCGTCTGGACCACCTGCTGGAGGAAGTCCTTGGAGGCGCCCGAGAACAGCAGGTGCGCCTCGTCGAAGAAGAAGACGAGGCGCGGCTTGTCCGGGTCGCCCACCTCGGGCAGCTCCTGGAACAGCTCCGCCAGCAGCCACATGAGGAACGTGGAGAACAGCGCGGGGCGGTCCTGCACGCCGGGCAGCTCGAGGGCGGAGATGATCCCGCGCCCGTCCGCGGACGTGCGCAGCAGGTCGGCGGTCTCGAAGGCGGGCTCGCCGAAGAACACGTCGCCGCCCTGCGCCTGCAGCCCCACGATCTCGCGCAGGATGACGCCCGCGGTGGCGGCCGAGACGCCGCCGATCCCCTTGAGCTCCTGCTTGCCCTCGTCGGAGGTGAGGTAGGCGATGGTGGCCTGCAGGTCCTTGAGGTCCAGCAGCGCGAGCTGCTGGGTGTCGGCCCAGTGGAAGATCAGCTCCAGGCTGGAGGACTGCGTCGCGTTGAGGCCGAGCACCTTGGCAAGCAGCAGCGGGCCGAAGTCGGTGACGGTCGTGCGGATCGGCACGCCCGTGCCCAGGCCGCCGAGCGAGTAGAACTCCACCGGGTACGACGTCGGCGTCCACGCCTGCCCGATGCTCGCCGCCCGCTCGGCGACCTTGGGGTTGTTCGGGCCCTCGACCGCCAGACCGGACAGGTCGCCCTTGATGTCGGCGAGGAACACCGGGACGCCCTGCGCCGACAGGCCCTCCGCCATGCCCTGCAGGGTCTTCGTCTTGCCGGTGCCGGTGGCGCCCGCGACGAGCCCGTGGCGGTTGAGCGTCGCCAGGGGGAAGCCGACCTGGATCGTCGGCTCGGGCGTGGGGTCCCCACCCGGTGGTCCGGACAGCAGGGCCCCGAGCGGCAGCGTCGGGGCGTCGGTGGCGTAGCCCGCGCGCACCTCGTCGGCGTACGACGGCGGCGCCGCGGGCTCCGCACCGGCGGCTGCCGCTCCGGCATCGTCCGGCGGGGTCGCGGGGCCCGCGGCACCGGCGTCCCTGCCCGCGGCCTCCGCCGCCTCGAGCGCCGCCTGGGCGGCCGCTGCCTTCGCCTCCGCCGCCTCGGCGGCGGCCTGCGCGGCGGCCGCCCGCAGGGCGGCGAGGTCGGCGTCGTCGGTGGGCGGTGTCCGCTCGGCCATGGCCCGCACGCTAGCGCCGTGCGGGACGCATTGCGCGGCGAACGGCCACCCGGTTGAGAACGGTTCTCACATCTGCTTCACTACTCGGGCACATGGGAATCGTTCTCATGTGACTGGTTCGTGCTGCCCCGATCTGGAGAGAGACGCATGCCTGCCCTCACCCGCACCACCCGACCTGCCGGCCGGCGCCGACAGTCCGCCGCCGGCCTCCTCGCCCTCGCCGTCCCCCTCGCGCTGGCGGGCTGCGCGTCCGCGGACCCGGCCGACGGCGCCGCGTCGGCGGAGGCCTCCGCAGAGCCCTCCGGCGCGGAGACCGCGCAGGCCACCGAGGCCGCCGCCGCGACCGCCCGCATCGCGCTCACCTACGACGGCGGCGTCGTCGTCCTCGACGCGCAGACGCTGGAGCAGGTCGCCGACCTGCCGCTCGAGGGTTTCACCCGCCTCAACCCCGCCGGCGACGGTCGTCACCTGCTCGCCTCCACCACCGGCGGGTTCCGCGCCGTCGACCTCGGCGCGTGGGCCGAGGCGCACGGCGACCACCACCACTACTGGACGGCGGAGCCGCGCCTCACCGACGTCACCTACGCCGCCGAGGAGCCCGGCCACGTCGTCGTGCACGGCGGCCGCACGGTCCTGTTCGACGACGGGACGGGCCAGGTCCGCGTGCTCGACTCCGCACACGCCGCCGAGGGCGAGGCTCCAGCCCGCGAGCTGACGACGCCGTCGGCGCACCACGGCGTCGCGGTCGAGCTCTCCGACGACTCGCTGCTGGTCACCGAGGGCACCGAGGAGTCGCGCTCCGGGGTGCGAGTGCTGGACGCCGACGACCAGGAGGTCGCGGCGAGCGGCGACTGCCCGGGCGTGCACGGCGAGGCGGTCGCGGCAGACGAGGCCGTCGTCGTGGGCTGCGAGGACGGCGTCCTCGTCTACGCGGACGGCGAGCTCACCAAGGTGCAGGCACCCGACGCCCACGGCCGCATCGGCAACCAGGCCGGCTCCGAGGAGTCGCCGATCGTGCTCGGCGACTACAAGACGGACCCCGACGCCGAGCTGGAGCGACCCACGCGCGTCTCGCTCGTCGACACGCGCAGCGGGGACCTGTCGCTGGTCGACCTGCCCTCGAGCTACACGTTCCGGTCCCTCGCCCGCGGCGACGACGGCGAGGCGCTCGTGCTGGGCACCGACGGCTCCTTGCACGTCATCGACCCGGAGAGCGGGAAGCTCACGACCTCGATCCCCGTGATCGACGCCTGGGAGGAGCCCGCCGAGTGGCAGGAGCCGCGCCCCGCGGTGCTCGCGCTGGACGGGTCCGTGTACGTCACCGACCCCGCGACGAGGTCCGTGCACGCGGTCGACGTGGAGACCGGCGAGGTCTGGAAGTCGGCCGAGCTCGATGTCGCGCCGAACGAGATCTCCGGCGTCTCCGGTGACGTGGAGGTGCACGGCGTCGACGAGCACGACCACGAGGCGCACGACGAGGCGCACGAGGCGCACGACCACGAGTGACGACGAGGGAGCGACGATCGGCGCCGCCCGGGGTGATCCGGGCGGCGTCGGTAGACTCCCGCCGATGCTCTCCGATCCGCCCGCCCCGCCCGGCACCGTCCGTGTCGTCACCGACTCGACCGCCTGCCTGCCGCCCGCCGGCGACGCCGTGGTCGCGCCCGTCGTCGTCCCGCTCCGCGTCGTGGCGGGGGAGGAGTCGTGGCGCGAGGGCGTGGACATCACGCCGCAGGAGGTGGCCGCACGCATCGCCGCCGGCGAGCGGCTGAGCACGTCGCAGCCCGCGCCGACCGAGTTCGCCGCCGTCTACCGCGACCTCGCCGCGGACGGCGCGCGGGCGGTCGTGGGCGTGCACCTGTCGGGGGCGCTGTCCGGCACCGTCGAGGTCGCGGCGAGCGCCGGGCAGCGCGCCATGATCTCGGTGCAGGCGGTCGACTCCCGCACGGTCGCGATGGCCCTCGGGTTCGCGGCGCTGGAGGCGGCGCGATGCGCGGCCGAGGGGCACGACGCCGCGACCGTCGCCGCCCGCGCGCGACAGGTCGCGGAGTCGAGCACGACGGCGTTCCTGGTGGACTCTCTCGACCACCTGCGCCGTGGTGGGAGGCTGTCCGCTCCCGCAGCGGCGCTCGGCACCGCCCTTGGCGTGCGGCCCATCCTCGCGATGCGCGACGGCGTGATCGAGATGGCGCAGCGCGTCCGGACCCGTCGTGCGGCGACCGACCGGCTGGTCGAGCTGGCGCTACGGCGCGCCGAGACGTGCGAGGAGCCCGGTGTGGCCGTGCACCACCTCGGTGTGCCCGAGCGTGCCGACGAGGTCGCGGCCCGCCTGGCCGCGGAGACCGGGGTCGAGCCGGTCGTCACCCCCGTGAGCGCCGTGCTCGGGGCGCACGTCGGGCCCGGCGCCCTCGCGGTGGTGGTCGCGGAGCTGGGCGGACGCCCCCGCGACGTCGTGCGCTGAGGAGCCTGCCCCCAGGACCGCTCCGTCCACAGGTTGCCGCGCACGGCGCCTATCGAGCCGACGGCGACCCTAGCGTCGCGGCGTGACCACCACGCTGCCCCAGGACCACGGCGGAGCCGACGCGTCGCCACCGGACACCGCACCGCCGACGGGGACCGTCGGGCCGCCTCCGACCCGCCTTCCGGAGGACGACGACCGGGCCGGCGCCTCCGAGCCGGTGCCGGACCGGGCCCTCGGCGAGGCCGCCGCGCGGCTGCATGCCTGGCACGCCCTGCGCGAGGACTCCGGCGGGGACCCTCGGCACGATCCTGACCACGTTCGCGGTCACGGTGCGTGGGCCGTGCCGGTCGGTGACGCTGGGGTCGGGTCGGTGCCGTGGGGCGCGCCGAGCGGCGAGGACGAGCTCGTCGACCGCCTGCGCGCCCGCCGGTCGGCGAGGCACGTCGCCGCCGCGTACACGGCGGCGCACGGCCACCCCGTCGACGGCCACGACGCCGGGGGCGGCGCGCGGCGCTGGTCGCTCGGGCTGCGGGCGGCCGTCGTGGCCTCGGTCGCCGTGCTGCTCGTGGCGGTCGTCGTCGCGGTGGTCGCGACCGCACGGCCCGACGACGTGATCACCCTCGCCGGCGCGCCGTCCGGTGCCTCCGCGGGTCCGTCGCAGCCGCCGGCCGGCCGGACCGCCGGGGCCGACGCGGGAGCGGGCACGGCTGCCGACCCCGCAGGGACGGGAGACCTCGACGGGGAAGGCGCGCCCGCGGCTCCCGAGGCGGTGCCGGCGCCGGCGCCGGGCACCGTGGTGGTGCACGTGGTGGGCGAGGTGCGGGAGCCCGGCCTGGTCACGGTCCCGTCCGGCGCCCGGGTGGCTGACGCCGTGGCCGCCGCCGGCGGCACGACCCGGCGTGCCGACGCTGCCGCGCTCAACCTGGCGCGCGCCGTCGTCGACGGCGAGCAGATTCGTGTGCCGAGGCCAGGGGAGCAGGTCTCGTCGGCAGACGGCGCGCCCGAAGGGGCCGGCGAGGACGGGACCGGAGGCGGGTCCGACGCGTCGGCGGGTGGTGCCGTGAACCTCAACTCCGCGGGAGCGGCGGACCTCGAGGTGCTGCCCGGCATCGGCCCCGCACTGGCCGAGCGGATCGTCACGTGGCGCGACGAGAACGGGCCGTTCACCAGCGTCGACGAGCTCGACGAGGTGTCCGGGATCGGGCCGTCCGTCCTCGGACAGGTCCGCGACCTGGTCACGCTGTGACGCCGCTCGTCCGGTCGGACGCCACCGGCGGGTCTGTCGACGCGGTCCCGGGTCCGGCGTCCCTCCCGGCGACCGGTCCGGCCGCGCGACCGACCGACCTGGCCTCGCCGCCGACGCGGCGTGTCGACCTGCGTCTCGCGCCGGCCGCGCTGGTGTCGTGGGCCGCCGCCTGGGCGCTCACGGGGCCGATGCTGGGCTGGGCCCGGACGGTGGCCGTCGGGGCGGTCCTCGCCGCCGCCGTCGCGGGGGCCGTGGTCGTCGCGGTGCGTCCAGCCCGGCGGGCGCCGGCGGCCCCGTGGCGGTCGCGGAGCACCCGCGGGAGCGAGGCGACCGCCACAGGGGCGGACCGGCGCCGGCAGGGCGGCGCGCGGTCTGCCGGTCTGCACGTCGTCGTCGCGCTGGCCTGTCTCGCGGCCGTGTCGCTCGGGGTGCACGCCCAGGTGGCACGGCAGGCGCCCCTGCGGTCGATGGTCGCTCAGGGCGCGCACGCCGAGCTGGTCGGTCGCGTCGTGTCGGAGCCGCGGCCCGCCGTCTTCGGCGACGGCGAGCGCTGGCAGGTGGCCGTGCGGCACATGACGGCGCGCGGGATCGCGTCGTCCGTCGCGGGGATCGTCGAGGTCACGGCGGCGGGCCCGGCGCCCCGGTTCGGGGCGAACGTCGCCGTGTCCGGGGTGCTGCGCCCCGTGGGGTCGGGCGACGGCCCGCTGGCCCGGCTGACGGCGGTGGGGCCGGTGGCCGAGCGTGCGCCGCCGGCCGCCCTGCTGCGGGCGACGCACACGATGCGGTCGTCGCTGCTGGACGTCACCGACCCCCTGTCCGCCCAGGCGCGGGGACTCGTACCCGGCGTCGCCGTCGGCGACACGAGCCGCGTGCCCGAGGCCGTCGACGAGGCGATGCGGGCCACGAGCCTCACCCACGTCACCGCGGTCTCCGGGGGCCACTTCGCGATCGTCGTCGCCGCGCTCACGGCCCTGTGCGCGCTGGCGCGGGCCCCGCGCGCGCTGCGGGTCGGGGTCGTCGCGGTCGTCGCGGCGGGCTTCGTCCTGCTTGTCCGGCCGGAACCCAGCGTGCTCCGGGCGGCGTGGACGTGCGCCGCAGCGCTCCTCGCCCTGGCACTGGGGCGTCCGTCGTCGGGCCCGCCGGCGCTCGCCGCTGCGGCGACGGTGCTGGTGGTCGTCGACCCGTGGCTCGCGCGGTCGTACGGCTTCGTCCTGTCGTGCGTGGCGACGGCGGGGCTCGTGCTCCTGGCGGGACCGCTCGCCCGCCGGCTGGCGCCGTGGACGGGCCGTCCGCTCGGGTTCGCGCTCGCGGTGCCGTGGGCCGCGCAGGCCGCGTGCGGGCCGGTGCTGCTCCTGCTCGACCCGCACGTGCCGCTGATGTCCGTGCCCGCGAACCTGCTCGCGACCCCCGCGCTGGTCCCGGCCACCGTGCTCGGGCTCGTCGCCACCCTGCTGGCTCCGTGGGCGCCAGGAGCCGCCCTGCCCGTCGCCTGGCTGGCCGGCCTCGCCACGGGGTGGATGGCCGCCGTCGCACAGGCACTTGCCGCGATGCCGGGCGCGCGCCTGCCGTGGCCTGCCGGGCCGCTCGGGGTCGTGGCCCTGGCGTTGCTCACGGTCGCGGTGCTCGCGCTCGTGCTGCGCCGGCCGCCCGGCGCGGGCTGGCGACGCGAGTGGCGGGAGGCCGCGCCGCGCGCCGTGCGCCGGGTCCGGCGGCAGGTGCGGCGGGCGGCGGCGCGGCACGGGCGCGGGCGCACGGCAGCCGTCGCCGGCCTGGCGGGCACCGCGCTGCTCGCCGTCCTCGTGGTCGCAGTACCTCGGCTCGCCGGCGCGGGCCACCAGGTGCCGGGCGACTGGCAGGTGGCCGCCTGCGACGTCGGGCAGGGCGACTCCCTCGCCGTGCGCACCGGACCGGCGTCGGCCGTCGTGGTGGACGTCGGGCCCGACGGCGAGGCCGCCGGACGATGCCTCGACGAGCTCGGAGTCGCCACCGTCGAGCTGCTCGTGCTCAGCCACTTCCACGCCGACCACGTGGGCGGGCTCGCCGCCGTGCTGCGCGGCCGCACGGTCACGGCGGCGCTCGTCTCGCCGCTCGACGAGCCGGCCGGCCAGGCCGAGCGTGCGAGGTCGCAGCTCGCGGCCGCGGGCGTGCCGGTACGGACCGCGGCCGCCGGCGACGGCGGGGCGGCGGGCACGGCGACCTGGCAGGTGCTGGCCGCGCGGGGCGGGCCGCCCGGTACGGGGTCGGCCGCGACGGGCGGGGGCGACGAGGGGGACGGGGCGAACGACGCGAGCGTCGCGCTCGAGCTGCGCACGGCGGGCGGGCTCGAGGTGGTCGCGCTCGGTGACCTGGAGGAGGGAGGGCAGGACGCCCTCGCCGCCGACCTCGCCGCGTCCGGGCGCGCGGCCGACGTCGACGTCGTCAAGATGGCCCACCACGGCTCGCGGTCGCAGTCCGCCGCGCTCGCCCGGCACCTGTCTCCTCGGGTCACGCTGGTGAGCGTCGGCGCCGACAACACCTACGGGCACCCGACCGACGACGCGCTCGACCTCTACGCGTCCGCGGGGTCCGCCCTGGTGCGGACCGACGAGTGCGGCACCGCGGCGCTCGTGCGCCGAGGCGACGAGATCGGCCTCGCGTGCGGCTAGCTGGTCGCATCCAAGCACCCCCCGGGCACGGCGGCGCAACGGGTAGGGAGGGGGTGGGAGCGGACCGGGGCGTCGGGGGTTCGTGGCAGGCTGGGGGCGTGCCCGCCGCCCCCGCCTCCCGACAGTCCCGTCCCGCCCGCAAGGGCAGGCCCTCGGCGAACAGCCGGTCGTGGGACGACCCCGTGCTCGCGCCGGTCCTCCTGGTGCGCGGGCCGGAGGGGCTGCTCGCCGAGCGGGCCGTGGACGGCGTCGTCGGCCTGGCCCGCGAGCGCGACGCCACCACCGAGAAGACGGAGCTCGACGGCGGCACGTACGGCGCCGGCCACCTCGCGGTCGCCGCCAGCCCGTCGCTGTTCGGCGAGCCGAGCGTCGTCGTCGTGCGGGGCGCCGAGGCGGCCACCGAGGACCTGGTCGCGGACGTCGTCGCCTACGTCGCGGCGCCCGACCCGGAGACGGTTGTCGTCGTGGTGCACGGGGGCGGGCAGCGCGGCAAGAAGATGCTCGACGCCATCGTCGCCAGCGGCGCGCCCGTGCTCGAGTGCGAGCCGATCACCAAGGACGCCGACAAGGTGCAGTTCGTGACGGCCGAGTTCCGCGCCGCCCGCCGCCGGGCGGACGCGGCCGCGGTACGCGCGCTCGTCGATGCCCTGGGCACGGACCTGCGCGAGCTCGCCTCTGCGTGCTCCCAGCTCGTCGCGGACACGACCGGCACGATCAGCGAGGCGGTCGTCGACCGCTACTACGGCGGCCGGGTCGAGGCCACGGGGTTCAAGGTCGCGGACGCCGCCGTCGCGGGGGACACCGGGGGAGCGGTCGCGCTCCTGCGCCACGCCCTCGCCACGGGCGCCGACCCCGTGCCGATCGTCGCCGCGCTCGCGCTGCGGCTGCGCACCCTGGCGCGGGTCGCCGCCATCCGCGGCGGCGCGGCCACCGCCCGCCAGCTGGGCCTGCAGGACTGGCAGGTGCGCAACGCCCAGCGCGACCTCTCCCGCTGGACGCCCGAGGGGCTGGCGACCGCCATCGCCGCCGTCGCGCAGGCCGACGCCGACGTCAAGGGCGGCGGCCGTGACCCCGTCTACGCCGTCGAGACGGCCGTGCTGACGATCGCCCGCTCGCGCCGCGGCTGACCCCGCCCCGCTGTGGGCGGGCGATTGGCCCATTTCTGACACGAAACAGGGCCAATCGCCCGCTCACAACGTCTGCCGGACCGCCGCAGGGCCGCGGGACGCGCGAAGGGCGCCGCACCCGGTGGGTGCGGCGCCCTTCGAAGCCTTGCAGGTCCGGCCCCGACGTGAGAGGCGTCAGGCGGACCGAGCGCGACGACTACAGGCGACTCAGAGAGCCTCGACCTGCTTCGCGATGGCCGACTTGCGGTTCGCGGCCTGGTTGGCGTGGATGACGCCCTTCGAGACGGCCTTGTCGAGCTTGCGGGTCGCGGCCTGCAGCGCGGTGGTCGCGGCCTCCTTGTCGCCCGCGGCGACGGCCTCGCGCACCTTGCGCACGTAGGTCTTCAGCTCAGACTTGACGGCCTTGTTGCGCAGGCGCGCCTTCTCGTTCGTCTTGATGCGCTTGATCTGGGACTTGATGTTTGCCACGTGTGGACTTCCTGGTGTGTTCGCCTGCTGGCGAGCGGATAGGTCGTAGAGGGCGGCCACAGCTCCGGGACTGGGGTGGGGAACCCGTGGAGAGGAACTGCGGCTGTGCCCGCCGACCTGGGCGGACACGCAAACATCAACGATAGCAGAGGGCCCGGCAGGGCAGAACCGCGTGCGCGGTGCCGCCTTGTGAGATGCGCCCCGGACATTCGTGTCGGGTCAGGCCGGGCGCCGGATCAGCGGCGCGCATCCGCCATCGCCCGGGCGACCCGGTCGAACGTCCGACGGTCCATGACCGCGCCCTCGCGGCGCACCGTCCCCGGGTCGACGCGGATCACGCGGTTGAGCCGCACCTCGCTGGGGCGCCGGCGCGAGTCCCATGCCCCGGTGCCGACGTCCATCCAGAGCCGTCCGTGCCGCGCCTCCTGTGCGGCGTCGCGGTCGTGGTCCTGGCTGGTGAGCTGGAGCGCCAGCAGCCACGGGCCGTCGCGGCCCACGAGCAGCACCGGGCGGTCCTTGCCCTGGGCGTGGTCCTCCTCGTACGGCACCCACGTCCACACGACCTCGCCCGGGTCGGGCTCGCCGTCCAGGTTCGGGGAGTACTCGGGGCGCACCGCGCCGGTGTAGTCGCCGGGGTAGCCGGCGCCCCGGGCGGGGGTGGGGCGCGTGGTGCCGCGCGACGTGCCGCGCGGCGTGGTCCTCGTGGACGACCGGGTCGCCGAGCGCAGCACGTCCACCAGCAGGTTCAGCCATCGGTTCGCCACGGCCGACAGCCTACGTGCGCCTCACTCGAGCACGAACCGCGCCAGCCGGTCCGCCATCGACTCCGGGTCCCAGGAGTGGTCGGCGCCGGCCACGGTCTCGGCGGAGCCGTCGGGCACCGCCGCGGCCAGGTCGCGGGCGGCCTCCGGCATGCCGGGGAAGGTCCGTGTCCCCGTCATGGCGAGGAGCGGCACGTCGAGCCCGGACAGTCCGCCGTCCTGCAGGGCGCGCGTCGCCCAGGCCAGGGCCTGCGCGTCGGCACGCTGCGAGACGACGGACGCCGCGATCGCGGGCCAGTCCGGGGAGGCCTTGGCCCCGGCCAGCCACTCGGGCGGCATGTCCTTCATGAAGTGCTCGGTGGCGCCCTCGAGGTCGCCGGCATCGATGCGCCGCTCGATCTCGGCCGCCCAGGCGGCCGTCTCGGCGGCGCCCGACTCGAGCGGTGCCTCCCACAGCGCGAGGCCGAGCACGGGGAGCCCCCGGTCCGCCGCGCGCAGCGAGACGGCGCAGCCCGACGAGTGCCCGCAGAGCACGGCCGGCCCGCCCGCGACGTCGAGCACCGCGGCCACCGCGTCGAGCTCGCGGTCCAGGTCCAGCCGCCCGGAGGCGGGGGAGTCGCCGCGCCCGAGCCGGTCGAAGACGACGGTCGTCACGCCGGCGCGCGCCAGGAGCTCGGCCGTCCGCGTCGTCACCGGGTCGACGGCGCGGAACGGGCCCGCGCCGGCGACGAACACGACCGCGGGCCCCGTGCCGCGCAGGTCGTAGGTCACGCGGTCGCCGCGCACGGTGATGACCGTCCCGGTGATGGCCCGGGTGGCTTGTTCGGTGGCTTGTTCGGTGGTGGTGTCGTCGCTCATGCCCGGTGGGACCGGGCGCCCCGCCGCGACTCATCGGTGCCGGCGCGCCCCCGACGAGCGCCTGCCTCAGGGCACGAGCGGCCCGGCCAGCACCCGGAGCGCGGCGCCGCGGTCGCCCTCGACGACCGCGCCCGCCTCCTCGGGCGTCAGCCGCCCCCACAGCAGCAGGTCGAGCCCCCGCGCGGTCGCGGTGAGCGTCGCGTCCGCGGCTGCGTCGAGGCCGACGTCGGGGGCGCCGCCGAGGGTCCACGACCAGCCGAGGTCGGAGGCGACGACGCGGAGCCGGTCGGTGAGCGGCGCCATCCGGCCGAGGCGCACCTGCCGGGGCTGGAACATCGTCACCACCTCGTCGACGCCGTCGGCCCACACCTCGGCCGGGGCGTCGACCGCGGCCAGGGCGGCGGGTCCGGAGCCGAGGCGGGCGGCGTGCAGGTCGTGCAGGTGCACGAGCGTCTCGTGCACCTGCCGCCGCCACCAGAACGACGCCGGGCCGTCGCCGAGCAGCGTCAGCGCCATGCCGTCCGGGCCCGCGCCGTCGAGCGCCGCGCGCAGGCGGGCGGCGTGCCGGGCATAGAGCTCGGCGAGGGCGGCGGCACCGCCGTCGGGCCCCGTGGCGTCGGGCGCGGGCAGGTCCTCGTCGCGCGACGGGTCGCCCAACGCCATCCCCGACGCCCAGTGGTGCACGCCCGCGAGGTGCAGCACCAGCTCGGACGCCCGCCACTCCCCGCACGCGGGGACGCGCGCGGCGGGCGTCATGCCGGGCACGGCGGCCGCGAACTCGCCCTGGAGGCGCGCGAGCAGGGCGAGGCGGTCGGGCTCCGGGCCGCCGTCGACACGCCGCCCGGTGCTCGGGTCGACGACGGGGCGGGGCCGCGCCGCGGCCGGCGAGGAGGGGGCGGGCGAGGTCGGCATGGCGCCGAGGCTAGCGCCCGGCACGGCCTGGCGGGCAGGGGTGTCTCAGGAGGTCAGCGCGGCGTCGACCTCGCCGAGGAAGTCGTCCAGGTCGTCCGGGGTCCGGGACGTGACGAGGGGGAAGCCCGCGCCGTCGTCGCGCACCACGGACCGGTCCACCCAGCGGCCGCCGGCGTTGCGCACGTCGGTCGCGAGGGACGGGTACGAGGTGAGGGTCGCGCCGCCGACGCACCCGGCCTCGACCACCGCCCACGGGCCGTGGCAGATGGCGGCGACGGGCCTGCCGGAGTGCGCGAACGTGGTGACGAGCCCGATCGCGGCCTCCTGCAGGCGCAGCGTGTCCGCGTTGATCGTGCCGCCGGGCACCAGCAGCAGGTCGACGCCCTCGGGGTCGACCGCGTCGTAGGTCGTGTCGGCGGGCACGGAACGCCCCGGGTCCTTGTCCCCGACGAGGGTGCGCACGTCGCCCGGCTCGTTCGAGGCGACCACCACCTCCGCGCCCGCGGCGCGCAGGTGCTCGATCGGGACGACCAGCTCGTCCTGCTCGACGCCGTAGCTGGTCACGATCGCCAGGACGCGCTTGCCGGTCAGGTCGGCAGTGTCGGACATGTCGGGGCTCCTCCCGTCGCGGGGTCGGTGGGCCATCGACCGTACGCACCGGTGCGCGGTGCCCGCACGCGGGCCGCCCGCCCGGCCCCCCGCGGGACAACCTCATGGGACAATGGCCGGGCCTCGTCACCACCGACGACACCCATCCAGCGACCCTGACGGAGCGAATCGCGTTGCCCATCCCCGGACCCGCGCTGCGTGCGCGCATCGAGCCGAACGCCACGGCGCCCGAGCTCATCCGCAACTTCTGCATCATCGCGCACATCGACCACGGCAAGTCGACGCTCGCCGACCGCATGCTGCAGCTCACCGGCGTCGTCGAGCCGCGGGCGATGCGGGCGCAGTACCTCGACCGGATGGACATCGAGCGCGAGCGCGGCATCACCATCAAGTCGCAGGCCGTGCGGATGCCGTGGCAGGTGGGCGAGCAGGCCCACGCGCTGAACATGATCGACACGCCGGGGCACGTCGACTTCACGTACGAGGTCTCCCGCTCGCTCGCCGCCTGCGAGGGCGCCGTCCTGCTGGTCGACGCCGCGCAGGGCATCGAGGCGCAGACGCTCGCCAACCTGTACCTGGCGATGGAGAACGACCTCGAGATCATCCCGGTCCTCAACAAGATCGACCTGCCGGCGGCGCAGCCGGAGAAGTACGCCGAGGAGATCGCGGGCCTGGTCGGCGGCGACCCCGAGGACGTCCTCAAGGTGTCGGGCAAGACCGGCGAGGGCGTCGAGGCGCTGCTCGACCGCATCGTCGAGCGCATCCCGGCGCCCGTCGGGGACGCGGACGCCCCCGCCCGCGCGATGATCTTCGACTCGGTCTACGACACCTACCGCGGCGTCGTCACGTACGTGCGCGTGGTGGACGGCAACCTCAACCCGCGCGAGCGCATCGCGATGATGTCGACGCGCGCCACGCACGAGCTGCTCGAGATCGGCGTCATCTCGCCCGAGGCCATCCCCACGAAGGGGCTCGGCGTCGGCGAGGTCGGCTACCTCATCACGGGCGTGAAGGACGTGCGCCAGTCGAAGGTCGGCGACACGGTCACCAACATGGCCAAGCCCGCCGAGGAGGCGCTCGGCGGGTACAGCGACCCGAAGCCGATGGTGTTCTCCGGCCTGTACCCGGTGGACGGCACCGACTACCCGGCGCTGCGCGACGCCCTCGACAAGCTCAAGCTCAACGACGCCGCGCTCAACTACGAGCCGGAGACGTCGGTGGCGCTCGGCTTCGGCTTCCGCGTCGGCTTCCTCGGCCTGCTGCACCTGGAGATCGTGCGCGAGCGGCTCGAGCGCGAGTTCGACCTCGACCTCATCTCCACCGCGCCGAACGTCGTCTACGACGTCACGCTCGACGACGGCACCGAGGTGAAGGTGACCAACCCGTCGGAGTTCCCGGGCGGCAAGATCAAGGAGGTCCGCGAGCCCGTCGTGCGCGCGACCATCCTCGCGCCGAGCGAGTTCGTGGGCACGGTCATGGGCCTGTGCAACGACCGCCGCGGCCAGATGCTCGGCATGGACTACCTGTCGGAGGACCGCGTCGAGCTGCGCTTCACGCTGCCGCTCGCGGAGATCGTCTTCGACTTCTTCGACCACCTCAAGTCCCGCACCCGCGGCTACGCCTCGCTGGACTACGAGCCCTCGGGCGACCAGGCCGCCGACCTCGTGAAGGTCGACATCCTGCTGCAGGGCGAGCAGGTGGACGCGTTCAGCGCCATCGTGCACAAGGACAAGGCCTACGACTACGGCGTCATGATGACGGCGAAGCTCAAGGAGATCATCCCGCGCCAGCAGTTCGAGGTGCCGATCCAGGCCGCCGTCGGCGCTCGGGTGATCGCCCGCGAGACGGTGCGCGCGATGCGCAAGGACGTGCTCGCCAAGTGCTACGGCGGCGACATCAGCCGGAAGCGCAAGCTGCTCGAGAAGCAGAAGGAGGGCAAGAAGCGCATGAAGAACATCGGGTCCGTCGAGGTCCCGAAGGACGCCTTCATCGCCGCGCTCTCCTCGGACGGCGGCGGCGGCAAGGACGCCAAGGACAAGAAGAAGTAGTGCCCGCGCTGCCTGAGGGCACGCCCGTGCCCGACGACGGCGCGCTGCCGGGGTGGGTGCGGCCCTCGCCGTCCGGTCCGGACGACGCCGGCCGGCCGTTCGGCGTGTACGTGCACGTGCCCTTCTGCTCGGTGCGCTGCGGCTACTGCGACTTCAACACGTACACGGCGTCCGAGCTGGGCGGCGGCGCCAACCAGGCGGCGTACGCCACCACCGCGCTGCGCGAGGTCGACCTGGCGCGGCGCGTGCTCGACGACGCGGGCCTGGGGTCACGACCGGTGTCCACGGTGTTCTTCGGGGGCGGCACGCCCACGATGCTGCCCGCCGCGGACCTGGCGCGGATCCTGCGCGGGATCGATGACACCTGGGGGCTCGCGGGCGGGGCCGAGATCACCACCGAGGCGAACCCGGACTCGGTGACGCCCGAGTCGCTGCGGCTGCTCGCGGACGCCGGGTTCACGCGGGTCTCGTTCGGGATGCAGTCCGCGGTGCCGCACGTGCTCGCGACGCTGGAGCGCACCCACGACCCGCGCCGCGTGCCCGACGTCGTGACCTGGGCGCGGGACGTCGGCCTCGACGTCTCGCTCGACCTCATCTACGGCACGCCGGGGGAGTCGCTGGCCGACTGGCGCGCCTCCCTCGAGACGGTGCTCGGGACCGGCGTCGACCACGTGTCGGCGTACGCGCTCGTCGTCGAGCCGGGCACCAAGATGCACGCCCAGGTGCGCCGCGGCGAGCTCGCCCTGCCCGACGAGGACGACCAGGCCGCCAAGTACGAGCTGGCCGACGACCTGCTCACGGAGGCCGGACTCGGCTGGTACGAGGTGAGCAACTGGGCGCGCGGGCCGGAGCACGCCTGCCGGCACAACCTCGCCTACTGGCGCGGCGACGACTGGTGGGGGATCGGCCCGGGCGCGCACTCGTACGTCGCGGGCCCGGCGCGTGGTGACGACGCCGTTGCCGGCATCGAGGGCATCGAGGGCGTCGAAGGCGTCGACGGCATCGAGCACGCCGGCGTGCGCTGGTGGAACGTCAAGCACCCGCGGCGCTACGCGGCCCTCCTGGAGTCCGGTTCCTCGCCGGGCGCCGGGCGCGAGCTGCTCACCCCTGCCGAGGCCCAGCTGGAGCGGGTGCTGCTCGGGGTACGGGTGCGCGAGGGGCTGGAGGTCGCGGCCCTCGACCCTTCCCGCCGCGCGGCCGTCGCGGGGCTGGTGGCGCGCGGCCTGGTCGACGGCGTCGCAGCCGTCCGCGGGCGGGTCGTCCTCACCCGCCGGGGCCGCCTCCTCGCGGACTCCGTCGTCCGCGAACTGACCCCCTGAACTGCATCGAGCGTGCTGACTTGCTCCTCACGTGGCCGGTTTGAGGAGCAAGTCAGCACGCTCGATTCCCTCGCGGCGGGTGGGTCAGGAGATGATCCGGATGTTGATCGGGTACCGGTACGCCTCGTGCCGGTTCACCGCGACCGCGGCGAGGATCGCGAACACGACGGACGCGATCCAGACCAGCGGCAGCAGGACCAGGCCGATGAAGGCGAGGATGAGGATCGCCGAGGCCACGTAGCCGATGAGCAACGTGATCTGGAAGTTCAGGGACTCCTTGGCCTGGTCGGCGACGTAGGCGCTGCGGTCGCGCAGGAACAGCCACACCAGGAGCGGCGTGAGGAAGCCCAGGAGACCTGCGCTCAGCAGCGCCAGCACAGGCGGCCCGAGATGCGCCACCATCGCCCAGGTGCGTTCGTCCGACGGCGAGAGGGGCTGCGGCCCGTAGCCGTACGGGGGCTGCCCGCCGTACGGCGGCTGGCCCGGCGGAGGGCCGCCGTAGGGCGGCTGGCCGGGGGGCGGGCCCGCCGGCGGCTGCTGCGGCGGGGGTCCGTACGGCGGGGTGCTCATGGGGCCATCTTCGCGCATCTCCCGTGGTCACGTGCGGTGGCGGAGGCGTTCGGGTGCGGCCAGAGTGGGCGAAGGCGCCGACCCCGCCGGGTGCGTCGCCCGGACCACTCAGGAGGAACGATGAGCGAGAACACGCCGCAACAGCCCGGCGACCCGCAGGAGCCGCCGCGACAGCCGGGATACCAGTCGCCGACCGGGCAGCCCGCCCCGCAGCCGCCGTACGGGCAGCAGCCGCCCGCCGGCCCGCCCCCGCACGGCGGGCAGCCGCCCTACGGCGACCAGCCCTACGCGCAGCCGCAGCAGCCGTACGAGGGGCAGATGCCCGACCCGGGCCTGTACCCGGGCTCCGAGTACCCGCCGGACCGGTCGGGCGGGCCGCTCACGCCCCACGGCGAGGGCAGCGGCTTCCTCGGCGCGCTGTTCGACTACTCCTTCAGCCGGTACATCACGCCCAGCGTGGTGAAGGTCGTCTACATCATCGTCACGGTGCTCGTCGCGCTGGTGTGGCTCTCCGGCCTCGTCGCCACGTTCTCCCAGTCGATCTGGGGCGGGATCCTCTACCTCGTGTTCGGCTGGATCATCGCCCTCGTGTACCTGGCGCTCGCCCGCATCACGCTGGAGTTCTTCGTCGCCGTGATCTCGGTGTCGGAGAAGGTCAACGCGTATGCGGAGCGGGACGGCATCCGCACCCGCTGAGCGCCGCGGGAGCCGGGGTCATGCCGTGACGAAGTCGATCAGCTCCTCGACCCGGCCCAGCAGGGCCGGGTCGAGGTCGCGGTAGTCCCGCACGGTCGCGAGGATCCGCTGCCACGCGCGGCCGACGTCCTCGGTGGACGACGCCGGCCAGCCCAGCTCCCGCAGGATCCCGCGCTTCCACTCCGTGCCGCGCTCGATCGTGGGCCACGAGGCCAGCCCCAGCCGCTCCGCCTTCACGGCCTGCCACACGTCGACGTACGGGTGGCCGAGCACCAGCATGGTCCCGCGCGGCACCCGCCGCAGGGCGTCGTCGGCGAGCCGGCGCTCCTTCGAGCCGGGTACCAGGTGGTCGACCAGCACGCCTACTCGCCGCTCCGGCGTCGGGGCGAACTCGTCGAGGGCGTCCGCGAGGTTGTCCACGCCGTCGAGCAGCTCGACCACGACCCCCTCGACGCGCAGGTCGTCGCCCCACACCTTCTCGACCAGCTCGGCGTCGTGCTTGCCCTCGACCCAGATGCGCGACCCACGGGCCACCCGCGCGCGCTGGTCGTGCACCGCCACCGAGCCGGACGCCGTCCGGGTGGGGCGCGCGGGGGCGCGGGTGGTCACCGGGGCCGTCAGCTCCACCGGCTGCCCGTCCACCCAGAAGCCCGGGCCCAGGGGGAAAGACCGGGTGCGGCCGCGCCGGTCCTCCAGCACCACGAGGTGGACGCCGCCCGACTTCTCCACGCGGACCACGGCCCCCACCCAGCCGGTCGTGACCTCCTCGACCACGAGGCCGTGATCAGCCGCACGTGGCCGGGACACCGGTCGGCGGCGGTGGTGGGCGGAGCCGTCCGGCGCCCCCGGGGCGCGGTTGCCGGAGGACAGGACGTCGGAGCCGTAGCGGTCGTGCACGGCGGTGAGCCTACGGTCGCGGCCACGGGGGAGCGGCTCCCGACACGCGCCGCGCGCCGTCCGGTCGGACCGGACGGCGCGCGGGAGGTGTCTGGTGTGCGGGGCGGGGCGGGGCGGGGAGGGGCTCGGCGAGGCCGGGCCCGTGCCCCGCTCACGCGTGGCGCGGTCGGTGCACCGGGGCCACCGCGGGGCGGCGCCGCGGTGCGGTCTCCGGATCCGCGCCCGCGCCCCGGAGCGCGCGGCGCGAGGCGCGGAGCTCGTGCGCCAGACGGCGCAGCGCCACCTCGCGCTCGAGCTCCTCCTGACGGCGCTCGAAGAGCAGGTCGTACACGTGCGGATCCATGATGTCCTCCAGCGGGGTGTCGTGACACGGCTAGAGAGGACGGCGTCCCGCGGTGCGTACACGACTGCTCAGGGCATGTGTACAGGTGCGTCGGGCGACGTCAGGCGGGGTTCTCACGCGCCAGGACCGCCGCCTCCGTCCGGCTGGACACGCCGAGCTTGCGCAGGATGGCGGAGACGTGCACCGACGCGGTCTTGCGGCTGATGTACAGCCGCTCCGCGATCTGCCCGTTCGTCAGGCCGTCGGCGACGAGGTCGAGCACCTGGCGCTCGCGGTCGGTCAGGGCGCGGTCGGGCTGCCGGGCGCGGGTGGCGCCGCGGGCGAGGCCCGCGCCGTCGAGCAGCGCGCGCGCCTGGTCCGCCACGAGGCCGCAGCCGATCGCGTCCGCCGCCTCGACGGCGGCGTCCAGCCGCTCCCGCGCCGCCGCACGGTCGCCGGCCTCGAGCAGGGACACGCCGTCGCGGTACAGGGCGTAGGGCCGCAGGTGCGCGGGGCCGTCCGCCGCGACGACCGCCTCCCACGACCCGTCACCGAGCTCGGCGGCGAACAGCGCCGCCCACGTCGGGTAGGTCGGCCACAGGGTGCACGTCGCCAGCGCCGCGCGGTACGGCGCGACGTCGACCTGCCGGCCGGACCTCCGGGCGCGGTCGAGCACGCGCGCGGCCACGGCGAGCGTCGTGAGCCGGTAGAACGGGCCGAGGGCATCGGGGTCGACGGCGATCCGGACGAGGTCGAGCGCGTCGTCCAGGTCGTCGCGCAGGAGGGCGAGCTCGGCGAGCGTCGCCGAGACCCGCGCCCGGATCTGCTCCTCGACGCGGCCGAAGCGCTCCCAGGTCGTGCGGTGCACCTGTGCCCGGGCCTGGGCCGCGTCGACGTCGCCGCGCCACATCGTGAGCCACGTCCATCGCTCGCCCAGGTACACGGCGTAGTCGCTGGGGTCGACGAGCGGGACGGAACGTGCGTACCACGCCTCGGCGTCGGACCACCGGCCGGACCCGATCCACGCCTCTGCCACGTTGCCCTCGAGCATCGCGCGGGTGGCCCATCCGGCACCGAGGGCGCGGGCGATCTGCGCGCCCGACTCGGCGAGGTGCTCCGCCTCGGCGAACTGCCCGAGCTTGAGGCGGGTGTCGGACGCGTTCGTGTAGTAGTGGCACTGGGCCCGCCAGTCGTCGCCCGCCACCTCGTGGGACCGCTCGAGCTCGTCCAGCGCGTCGAGATCCCCGCGGTCCAGGCGACTCATCGCGCGGAGGTTGAGAGCGAGCGAGGCGTTCTGGTGGTCGCCGACCGCCGTCGCGGCGGCGAGGGCGTCGCTCGCGGCTGCGATCGCCTCGCCGTGCCGGTGGTCCATCATCGCGTTGCGCGCCTTGAGCCGGAGCAGCGGGGCCCGGCCCGCGTGGTCGTCCGCAGGCAGGAGCGCGAGCGCCTCGTCGAGCATCTGGTCCGAGCCCGGGTCGCCGGCCTTGCCGAGGATGTGGGCGAGGGTCGACAGCGCCTGCGCCCGCCCAGCAGGGTCGTCGGCGGGCCACTCCGCCACCGCCTCGCGGGCCAGCCCGGCCGCGCGATCGATCTGCGCGGAGTCCTGGAGGGCGACGGACACATGGCGCAGGAGGGCGGCGCGGTGCAGCCCGGCGACCCCTTCGGCGTCGGGCACCAGCTCCCAGAGCTCGAGGGCGCGTTCGCCCGCGGCGGCGACCACGGCGGAGGAGGCCTGCCCGTAGGTCTCGGGCACCGCGACGACCTCGACCGCCGAGGCGAGCGCGCGGTCGGGCAGGCGTGCCCGCCACCAGTGGTCGGCCGCGGCCGCGACCCGCGCGAGCGTGCGCTCGCCGTCCTCCAGCGCGCTCGCGCACGCCGCGTGCAGCCGGCGCGACTCGCCCGGCAGGAGCTCGGCGTCGACCGACTCCTGGATGAGCGCGTGACGGAAGTGGTAGCCGTCGGCGTCCGCCACGAGCACGTGCGCGTCGACCGCCTCCCGGGCGGCGGGCTCGGCCTCGTCCAGGCCCCCCGCGCCGAGCATGGCGACGAGGAGCTCGTGCGGGGCCCGCTGGCCCGCGGCGGCGACGGTGCGGCAGAAGCGCTGGGCCGGGTCGCTCAGGGACGAGTAGCGCAGGAGCAGCAGCTCGCGCAGCGAGTCGGGCAGGGCATCGCCGGCGAAGTCCGCCAGCTCCTCGGCGTAGAACGGCACACCCTCGCTGCGCTCGACGAGCTCGCCGAGCACCGTGCCCGGGAGGTCCGGGGCGTCGGGACGCCTCGAGACGAGAGACGAGAACAGGCGCGTCGCCTCGGCGGCGTCGAGGCGCGGCACGTCGACACGGGTCGCGAGCCGGGCCCGCTCCAGCTCGGCCAGGGTGGTGCGCAGGGGATGCCGGCGTCCGACGTCGTCGCTGCGGTACGTGGCGAGCACGAGCAGGGTGGTGGACGGCGCGGTGCGCGCCAGCCGCGCGAGCACGGTGCGCGTCACGTCGTCGGACCAGTGCAGGTCCTCGAGCACGAGGACGACGGGGCGGTCGCCGGCGAGCGTGGTCGTCAGGTCGGCCAGCACCTCGGGCAGGCGCCCGGTGTCGACGTCGCGCCGCACCTCCACGAGGCGCGGTGCGAGGAGGCCGAGCGCGTCGGCGGCGGGGCCGGCCGCGGCGAGGGTCGCCTCCGGGCCGAGCGCGTCGACGACGTCGGACAGGACCCCCGTGAGCGCGGCGTACGGGAGCGGCCCGGAGCCGGACTCGGCGCACTGCCCGTGCAGGACGAGCGGCGCGGCGTCCTCGTCGCCGACCTCCGCGAGGAACTCCGTCACGAGGCGCGTCTTGCCGATGCCCGCCTCGCCGCCGACGACGACCACGCCGCCGGAGCCGGCGCGGGCGTCGGCGTACGCCTCGCGCAGGGAGGACAGCTCGGCGGCGCGGCCGACGAGCGGCGAGGGAGAGGCTCCGATGGGCACGCCGCCATCGTGCCAGGTCGGACGGGTCGCCGCCGCGTCCGTGAGGACGGGCACGGCGGCGGGCACGGCGTCGGGCGCGGTCACTGCGGCCAGGGCCGGACCAGGCCCGCGGGCAGCTCCCAGGGGCGGCGGGTCGCGCGGCGACGGCGCGTCGTGGCGCGGCGGCGTGCACGGCGCGACTCCCGCGCCGCGGAGCGGGCCTCCGCCTCCTGGCGGACCGCCTCCTCCAGGTCCGCCTGGCGGGCGCGGAACTCGTCGTAGTACAGGTACTCGTTCATCGCCGGTCTCCTTCTCCCCTCGGCCTCGTCCGGTCCGGACGTCCGCCGTGGTTCCAGACTCAGTCCCTGAGGTAGCCGGGCGGATCGGTCAGGTGCCGGATCTTCGCGGGGTGGGGTACCTCAGACGGCGACGCGGGTACCTCAGCGCGGGACGGCGGGCGGCGCGACCGGCGGGACGGTGGGCGCTCCCGCTGTCGGGCCCGGCGTGTCGGGGCCGGGTCCCGCGGACCGTCGGCGAGCCCGCGTAGGATGGCACTCGGGACATGAGAGTGCTAAGGGTTCGGCACCATCCGTCCGGACCCGACCCGAGGAGGACCGTGAGCGAGGAACGTCGCCTGGCCGTGCTCCGCGCGATCGTGGAGGACTACGTCCACACGCGCGAGCCCGTGGGGTCGCGCGTGCTCACGGAGCGGCACGGCCTCGGGGTCTCGCCCGCCACGATCCGCAACGACATGGCGGCGCTGGAGGAGGCCGGGTACATCGCCCAGCCGCACACCTCTGCGGGCCGGATCCCGACGGACAAGGGGTACCGGCTCTTCGTCGACCGGCTCGCCGAGGTGCGTCCGCTCACCAGCCCGCAGCGCCGGGCGATCGAGACGTTCCTGTCCGAGGCGATCGACCTGGACGACGTGCTCGGCCGTGCCGGGCGGCTCATCGCCCAGCTCACGGGCCAGGTGGCCGTGGTCCAGTACCCGTCCCTGCGGCTGTCCGGGCTGCGCCACCTCGAGCTCGTCCCCGTCGGCGGGGCGCGGCTGCTGGTCGTCGTGATCACCGACACGGGTCGGGTGGAGCAGCGCTTCCTCGACGTGGGCGTGGCCGGCGCGGAGCCCGCGGTCGTGGCCGTCGACACCCCGGCGGGGCCGGCCCCCGACCCCGACGCCCTCGACGAGGGCACGTTGAGCGAGCTGCGCGCCCGCCTCAACGCGGCCGCGGCCGGCAAGGGGCTCGCGGAGCTGCCCGACGCGTTCGCGCGCGTCGTGGCCGGGGTGGACGCCGCCCTGGCCCCTTTGGCCCGCGGCATCGCCGACCTCGTGGTCGACACCCTCGGCGCGCAGCGCGAGGACCGCATCGTGCTCGCGGGCACCGCCAACCTCGCCCGGGCGGAGATGCGGTTCGAGCAAGGGCTCAGCCCTGTCCTCGAGGCGCTCGAGGAGCAGGTCGTGCTCCTCGGCCTGCTCACGGAGCTGGCCTCCGAGCCCGGCGGCCGGGTGGGCGGCGGGGTGGGTGTCCGCATCGGGCACGAGAACCGCCTCGACGGCCTCGCCGAGACCTCCGTCGTCGCCTCCGGTTACGGCAGCGACGGCGACACCGTGGCGATCCTGGGGTCCATCGGCCCCACCCGGATGGACTATCCGGGCACGATCGCCTCCGTCCGCGCCGTCGCCCGCTACCTGTCCCGGGTGCTGCCCAGCTGACCGCCGCGGCGGCACCCCCCGAACCAGCCGACCTGACCGTGCACGTCACCGACACGTCACCGAAGAGAGACCTGTGACCGACTACTACGAGATCCTGGGCGTCCCCCGCGACGCCTCGGCCGAGCAGATCAAGAAGTCGTACCGCAAGCTCGCGCGCGAGCTGCACCCCGACGTCGCCGGTGAGGCCGGCGAGGAACGCTTCAAGGACGTCGCCCGCGCGTACGAGGTGCTGTCCAACCCCGACAAGCGCCAGCAGTACGACATGGGCGTGGACCCCAGCTCGCCGTCGGGCGGCGCGGGCGCCGGGTTCGGCAACGGCTTCGGCTTCCAGGACATCTTCGAGACGTTCTTCGGCGGCGGTGGCCAGCCGGCGGGTCCCGTGCCGCGCGCCCGCCGCGGCCAGGACGCCCTGGTGCGGATGGACATCGACCTGGCGGAGGCCGCGTTCGGCGCCAAGCGCGAGCTCCAGGTGGACACCGCGGTCGTGTGCGGCACCTGCGGCGGCAACGGCTGCCGGCCCGGCACCGACCTCAAGACCTGCGACGTCTGCCATGGGCGCGGCAACGTGCAGCGCGTGGCCCGCTCGTTCCTCGGCCAGGTCATGACGACCGCGCCCTGCGCCGCCTGCCAGGGCTTCGGCACGGTCATCCCCGAGCCGTGCGCCGACTGCTCCGGCGAGGGGCGCGTCCGTTCGCGCCGCACCCTCACGGTCAACGTGCCCGCGGGCGTCGACACCGGCACGCGCATCAAGCTCACCTCGCAGGGCGAGGTCGGCCCCGGCGGCGGCCCCGCCGGCGACCTCTACGTGGAGATCCGCGAGAAGCCGCACGACACGTTCGTGCGGCGCGGCGACGACCTGCACTGCACGCTCCAGGTGCCGATGACGGCGGCCGCGCTCGGTACTGTGCTCGACCTGGAGACGCTGGACGGCGAGCAGGAGATCGACCTGCGGCCGGGCACGCAGCCGGGCCAGGTCGTGACGCTCAAGGGCCTGGGCGTCGGGCACCTGCACGCCGGAGGCCGCGGCGACCTCAACGTGCACGTCGAGGTCCAGGTGCCGACCGCCCTGGACGACGAGCAGACCGAGCTGCTGCGCTCGCTGGCCGCGCTGCGCGGCGAGGAGCGCCCCGAGCCGCGGCTCTCCGCCGCGCACCCGGGCGTGTTCTCGCGGCTGCGGGACAAGCTGAGCGGCCGCTGACGTGAGCGCGAGGAGCCCCCGCGGAGGGACACCGAGGGACGAGGTGTGCCGGAGCGAGGCACCGCAGGGCTCGCGTGACGGGGGCACGGCGTGAGCGCCCCCGTGTTTCTCGCCGAGGGCGGGACGCTCGTCGCGCTCGCCCCGGGCGACGTCTACGTGCTCGACGGCGCGGAGGGGCGGCACGCGGGAGTCGTGCAGCGGCGCGGCCCGGGCGAGCGTCTCGACGTCGTCGACGGCGCGGGGACGCGGCTGCGCTGCGTGGTCGACGCGGTCGCGGACGGCGAGGTGCGGCTGCGCGTCGACGAGGTCGTCTCGGAGCCGGCCCCCGGCGTCGTGCTGACCCTGGTGCAGGCCCTCGCGAAGGGGGACCGCGACGAGCTGGCCGTCGAGGCCGCGGTCGAGGTCGGGGTCGACGCGGTCGTGCCGTGGCAGGCCGACCGGTCGGTCGTCGTGTGGCGCGGGCAGCGGGCGGCGAAGTCCCACGCCAAGTGGGTGGCGACGGTGCGCTCGGCGGTGAAGCAGGCGCGGCGCGCCTGCCTGCCGCCCGTGGCGGAGCCCGTCACGTCCCGCCAGCTCGCCGCCCGGGTGCGCGAGGTCGTCGCCGCCGGCGGGGCCGCCGTCGTGCTGCACGAGGACGCCACGACGGCGCTCGCGGACGTCGCGCTCCCGGCGCCGGCGGTGGAGCCCGTCGAGACCCCGGCCCTGCTCGTCGTCGTCGGGCCCGAGGGCGGGATCTCCGAGGCGGAGGTGACGGCGCTCGAGGAGGCCGGGGCGGTGACCGCGCGGCTCGGGCCGCACGTGCTGCGCACCTCCACCGCAGGGCCGGTGGCCGTCGCCCTGCTCAGCGAGCGGCTCGGCCGCTGGGCCTGACCGGACGGGCGGCGGTAACGTCCGGGTCATGACGAGCGCGCCCAGCACCGACTGCCTGTTCTGCAAGATCGTCGCCGGCGACCTGCCGGCGGACGTGGTCGCCACCAGCGACCGCGTGATCGCGTTCCGCGACATCGACCCGAAGGCGCCCGTGCACGTGCTGGTGGTGCCGAGGGAGCACCACGGCGACGTCGCGACGCTCGCCCAGGCGGACCCCGAGCTGCTGGCCGAGGTGGTCGCCATGGCCGACAGGGTGGCCGGCGACCTCGCGGACGGCCAGTACCGCTTCGTCTTCAACTCCGGCCCGCGCGCCGGGCAGAGCGTGTTCCACGTGCACGGCCACGTGCTCGCCGGCGCGCAGCTGGGCTGGACGCCCGCCTGAATTCGGCTGCCCCGGCCATCGCCGCTCGATAGACTCGAGTCCTCAGCCCGTTCCTCGCACGCCCCTCGCACCGTCTTCCGAAGGAGGGCCCCGGCGGCAGCCGGCCCATGACATCGACACCCCACACCGCACCCGGCTCGCACGCCGAACGGTCCACCGAGCACCGCATCGTGGTGCCGCCGCACGTGCCGATGGTGGCACTGCTGGGCAGCAGGGACTCCGTGCTGCGGGCCGTGGAGGACGGCTTCCCCGGCGTCGACGTGCACGCGCGCGGCAATGAGATCGTCGTCAGCGGCCCGGCGGGCGACGTCGCCCTCGTCTCCCGCCTCCTCGACGAGCTGGTCGAGGTGGTCGAGTCGGGCACCCCGCTGACGCCCGAGGTGGTGGCGCGGTCGGTGCAGATGCTCACCGCCGCCTCCGTGCAGCGTCCCGCCGAGGTGCTGACCTTCAACATCCTGTCCAACCGCGGCCGCACGATCCGGCCGAAGACGGTGGGGCAGAAGCACTACGTCGAGGCGATCGACGCGAACACCATCACGTTCGGCATCGGCCCGGCGGGCACCGGCAAGACCTACCTCGCGATGGCCAAGGCCGTGCAGGCGCTGCAGGCCAAGCGGGTCAACCGCATCGTGCTCACGCGTCCGGCCGTGGAGGCGGGGGAGAAGCTCGGCTACCTGCCCGGGTCGCTGAGCGACAAGATCGACCCGTACCTGCGGCCGCTGTACGACGCGCTGCACGACATGATGGACCCCGACGCGATCCCGCGGCTCCTCGACGCCGGGACGATCGAGGTGGCACCCCTCGCCTATATGCGCGGCCGGAGCCTCAACTCGGCCTTCATCATCCTCGACGAGGCGCAGAACACGTCCGCCGAGCAGATGAAGATGTTCCTCACGCGCCTGGGGTTCGGCTCGACGATGGTCATCACGGGCGACGCCACGCAGGTGGACCTGCCCGGCGGGACGACGTCGGGCCTGCGCGTGGTCGAGGACATCCTCACGGGCGTCGACGACGTCGAGTTCTGCCGGCTGACCTCGGCGGACGTCGTGCGGCACCGGCTGGTGAGCGACATCATCGACGCGTATGCGCGCTGGGACGTCGCCACGGCGCGCCCGGGCCAGGGCAGGCAGGGACAGGGACGACAGGGCCGCGGCCCGCAGGAGCGAGGGGCGCGCAGGTGAGCATCGAGGTGGCGGCTAGTGGACGGGGCGAGCGCCCATGAGCATCGAAGTGGCCAACGAGTCCGGGGTCGAGGTCGACGAGGCGGAGTTCGCCGCGCTCGGCCGGTTCGTGCTGGACAGCCTGCACGTGCACCCGCGCAGCGAGCTGTCGATCATGTTCGTCGACACGACCGTGATGACCGAGCTGCACGTGCAGTGGATGGACGAGCCGGGCCCCACCGACGTGCTCTCCTTCCCGATGGACGAGCTGCGGCCGGGGCGCGAGGGCGAGGAGACGCCCCCGGGCACCCTCGGCGACGTCGTGCTCTGCCCGGAGGTGGCGGCCCAGCAGGCGAAGGTCGCGGGGCACTCCACGGCCGAGGAGCTGCTGCTGCTCACCACGCACGGCATCCTGCACCTGCTCGGCTACGACCACGCCGAGCCGGAGGAGGAGAAGGAGATGTTCGCGCTGCAGCGCCGCCTCCTGCTCACCTTCCTCGCCGGCCGGTGAGCGCGACGACGGACCGGACGGTGGCCTGATGGACGGACCGGAGCTGCTGCTGGCGCTCGTGGCGCTGGTCGCCCTGGCCCTGGCGGGAATGCTGTCCGCCGGCGAGGCCGCGGTGCTGCGGATCACGCGTACCTCGGTCGCGGACGCCGTGATCGAGGCGGAGACGTCGGAGGACCTCACGGCCACGGCCCGCCGCACCCGGCTGACCCGGCTGCGCGCGGTGCAGGGCCTCGTCGTCGACCCGCCCGCGGCGGTCGCGGCGTTCGCGCTGGTGCGGGTGTTCGCCGAGACCGTCGCGCTCGCGGCGGCGACGCTGATGATCGCGGACTGGTTCGACACCTGGTGGCAGGTGCTGCTCGTCGCGGGCGTCGTCGGCCTCGCGGCGGGGGTCGTCTTCGTGCGGCTCAGCCCGCGCGCGCTCGGCCTGCGCCGGCCGCTGCCCGTGCTCCTCGCGCTCGCCGGGCCCCTGTCCGCCGTGCACCGCGCCGCGGCCTGGCTCACGGTCCGCACCTCGGAGCGCGCCGCGGGGCGCGCCCCTGAGCGCGACGGCGAGCACGACCCCGGCGAGGACGCGCTGCGCGAGGTCGCCGAGCGGGTCCGCGACAACGAGGCGATCGAGGACGCCGAGCGCGAGCTCATCCGGTCGGTCGTCGAGCTGGGCGGCACGCTGACCCGCGAGGTCATGGTGCCGCGCACGGACATGGTGACGGTCGCCGCGACGACGCCGCTGCGCAAGGCCATGCGCCTCTTCCTGCGCTCGGGGTACTCGCGGGTCCCCGTGGTGGGCGAGGAGGTGGACGACCTCGTGGGTGTGGCGTACCTCAAGGACGTCGCCCGGGTGCTGGAGAACGAGGCGTCGGCCGCCGAGCGGCCCGTCGTCGAGGTGGCCCGGGACGCCGTGTTCGTGCCCGAGTCCAAGCCCGCCGACGAGCTGTTGCGCGAGATGCAGGCCTCGCGCTCCCACATCGCCGTCGTCGTCGACGAGTACGGCGGCATCGCCGGCCTCGTCACCGTCGAGGACGTCATCGAGGAGCTCGTCGGCGAGCTCACGGACGAGCACGACACCGCGCCGGAGCTCGAGCCGGAGGACCTGGGTGACGGCACCTTCCTCGTCTCCGCGCGGATGCCCGTCGACGAGCTCGGCGAGCTCTTCGACCTGCGGCTCGACGACGACGACGTGGACACCGCCGGCGGCCTGCTGGCCAAGGCCCTCGGCAAGGTGCCGCTCGCGGGCGCGACGGCCGACGTCGGCGGGCTGCACCTCGTGGCCGACCGGGTCGAGGGCCGCCGCAAGCAGCTCGCCAGCCTCCGGGTGTCCCGCCCGACCACCTCCCCGCACGACGACGACCCAGCAGCGGGTGGCGAGCACGCCACGCCGCCAGACCAGAAGGAAGCACACGCATGACCACCGAGCGCCACCATCCCTCCGCCGTCGGCCCGCACGACGAGGGCGACGCCCACCGTTCCGGCTTCGCCTGCCTCGTGGGGCGGCCCAACGTCGGCAAGTCGACGCTGACCAACGCGCTGGTGGGGGAGAAGGTCGCGATCATGTCCGCGCGCCCTCAGACCACACGGCACACGATCCGCGGCATCGTCCACCGGGACGACGCGCAGCTGGTGCTCGTCGACACGCCCGGGCTGCACCGCCCGCGCACCCTGCTCGGCGAGCGCCTCAACGCGCTGGTGCAGGACACCCTCGGCGAGGTCGACGTCATCGCGTTCTGCCTGCCCGCCGACCAGAAGATCGGCCCCGGCGACCGGTACATCGCCTCCCAGCTCGCCCCGCTCATGGAGGGCCGGCGCGCGGTGCCGGTCGTCGCCGTCGTCACGAAGTCGGACCTGGTCGACCGCGGCCGGCTGATGGAGCACCTCCTGGCCGTCGACGAGCTCGCCCGCTCCGTCGACCGCGACTGGTCCGCCATCGTGCCCGTGTCGGCGCGCGACGGCTACCAGGTGGACGAGCTCACCGACGTCCTGGTCGCGCACCTGCCCGCCGGGCCGGAGCTCTACCCCGGCGGCGAGCTCACGGACGAGCCCGAGCAGGTCATGGTCGCCGAGCTGGTGCGGGAGGCCGCGCTGGAGGGGGTCCGCGACGAGCTGCCGCACTCGCTCGCCGTCGTCGTCGAGGAGATCCTCGAGCGCGAGGGCACCGGCGACCCCGACCGGGGGAAGCCGCCGCTGCTCGACGTGCGCGTCAACCTGTTCGTGGAGCGCGAGAGCCAGAAGGCGATCATCATCGGCAAGGGCGGGTCGCGGCTGCGCGAGGTGGGCACCCACGCCCGCCAGGGCATCGAGAGGCTGCTCGGCACGCGCGTGTACCTCGACCTGCACGTCAAGGTGGCCAAGGACTGGCAGCGCGACCCCAAGCAGCTGCAGCGCCTCGGCTTCTGACGATCCGCTCCGGTCGTCCGCCGCGACCTCGGGGGACGTCCCCCGAGGTCGCGGGGGAAAACCTGGCGGTCGCGGCGGAGGGCGCCGAGTAGCATCGCTGCGTGGTGTTCCGGACTATTGCGACGACGGCGGCGATCCTGGTGGGCCTGGCACTGACCGGGGCGGTGGCCGGGCCGCAGTGGGACCCGGTGCCCGTGACCGACCACCTCGTCCCGGCCACCGACGACACCGCGATCGGCGGTGTCGTCCCCGGCACCGACATCGGCGAGGTCGGCGAGTTCGAGGTCCGGGAGACGCCCGTGACCGTCCCGCTCGAGGGCACCGTCGTCGGCGGCCTGCTCCGGCAGCCGCTCGGCGACGACGGCGAGCCGCTGGCCGACCGGCCCGGCGTCGTCTACGTGCACGGCGCGGGCACGGGCAAGGCCTCCGAGGCGTTCACCGAGTCGGCCACCGCGCTCGCCAGCGCCGGCGTCGTCACCCTCGTGCCGGACAAGCGCCTTGACACCTACACGACGCGCGACCGGGACTACGTGGCGATGGCCGCCGACTACCAGCACTCGGTCGACCTGCTGCGCACGGTCGACGGCGTCGACCCGGAGCAGGTCGGTGTCTACGGGGAGTCGGAGGGCACCTGGATCGTGCCCGTCATGCAGGCGCAGGACCCGACGATCGCCTACACGGTGCTCGTGTCCGCGCCGGTGGTGCCGCCCCGCCAGCAGGCCGCGTTCGCGGTGGACAGCTACCTGCGCAACACCGGCGTGCCCCAGCAGGTGTTCCGCGCCATCCCGCGCGCGGTCGGCATGCAGCTGCCCGGCGGCGGCTTCGAGTACGCGGACTTCGACGTGCGCCCGTGGCTCGAGCAGCAGACCGCCCCCGTCCTCGTCGTCTACGGCACCGCCGACCCGTCCATGCCGATCGAGCAGGGCGCCCGCCAGGTCATCGCGGACACGGCCGTGAACGGCGACGACGCCCCGGTGACCGTGCGCTACTACGCCGGGGCCAACCACGGCATCCACGTGCCGGTGGACGGCGGGATGCACCTGCACCCGGACTTCGCGCGCGACGTCGCCACCTGGATCCAGGGGATGCCCGGCACGGCCGACGCGGCCCCGCGGATCGCCGGCGACACCCCCAACCAGCTCTACGTCGCCTCGGCCGTCCCGCAGCCGCGGTGGTGGGGCAACGGGGACATCGTCGTGGGCGGGGTCGTCGCGGGCGCCGCGCTGCTCGTCGTCGGGCCGCTCGTGTGGGGCGTGCACGCCCTGGTGCGACGCGTCGTGCTGCGCCGGTCGTCGTCTGCCGCGCCGCGCCTCGCCCGCGGGCTGCGGTCCTCGCTGCTGGGGCTCGGCCTCGGGTCGCTGGCGACGATGGTCGCGCTCGTGGTCTACCTCCTGGCCGTCGCGCGCCTGGCCCTCGACTACCAGCGGGACGACCTCGTCGTGCAGGGTGGCTGGATCGTCGTGCGGCTCCTCGGGGTCGCGACGGCCGTCGCCGCCGCGCTGGTCATCCGGCGGGTGGCCGACGCCCGGACCGAGCGGCGGGCGGGGGCCGACGTGGCCGTGGCCCGCGGCTGGCCCGCCGTGCTCACGTTCTGGTGCACCCTCGCAGGGTCGCTCGCGCTCCTGGTGACGCTCGCGTACTGGGGCGTGTACCAGCTCGGCATCTGACCCGGCACCACGGGCCGGCGCGGGCGGTCGCGTGAACGCGCTGTGCGGGTGCGGCGACGGTGTGACCGACCCGTCCGCGCGGGAGACGACGCGACGGCCCGGCGTCGGGTAGAAACGGGGGCGGGGGCACGATCGCCCGGCCCCCTTCGGATCCCAGCCCTGGAGACGCACGCATGACCGATCCCGACACCCTCGACGCCCCCGAGCAGGAGCGCTCGCCGTTCGGCGGGGTGGCGGTCCGTGAGCTCGTGCGCGACGTGGTGGCCGCGTTCGCACTGCTCGTCGCGCTCCCGCTGCCGTGGGACCACGCCCACCGCGGCAGCGACCGGCTCGAGATCGTGCTCGCGACCGTCCTCGCGCTGCTCGCCATCGCGGCCCCGTACCTCCGACGCGGCGGCGTGGGCCCGTCCTCGTGGGACGTCCTGACGTCGCGCCGCACGGTGGCGCTCGCCTGCATCCCGTACGCGGTCGTGGCCGTGGTCTACCTGGTGCTCGACGCGCTGGCCCCGGCGGACGCCGCGGGAGGCGTCGGCGCCGGGCTCGCGGTCGGGCTCGCGGGCGCGGCGCTCGCGGCCGCGCCCCGGTGGGCGCACGCGCCCGCCGTCGTGGCCGGCGTCGTCGCGCTCGGCACCCTCGCCACCCCGGTCGCAGCCCTCGTCCAGGGTGCGCCGTGGGCCGTGTGGGTCGTCGGGCTCCTCAACGCCCTCGTGGTGCTGGGCGTGCTCTGGTTCACCGCCGGCACCTACCTGCGGTCGGGCGACCTCGCTTCCGGGTACGTGCTGCTGGCCCTGGGCGGCGCCGTCGCGCTCGAGCTCGTGCTCTTCGCCGGCGGCAACGTGGACCCGTGGTTCGAGAGCGTGCACGGGCAGCGCCTCGGGCTCCTGCTCCTGCCGGTCGTCGCGGCGGTCACGGCGCGGCGCGTCGTGGACGACGCCGCAGCAACCGTGGGGGAGCCCGACGACGTCCGTGCGGCGCGCTGGGTCGCCGTCGCTCTGCGGGCGCTGACCATCGTCGCCCTGGTCGCGGCGTTCGTCGCCCTCGTGGCGCTGGTGCTCGTCGTGGCGGACGGCGTGCGCGTGGGCCGCGTGCTGCGGCTCGTCGTCGGCGTCCTGATGGTCGGCGTCGCGATCGCCGCGCGGCGGTCCCTCGCGCGCGACCCGCGCGCCGGGCACGCCGCCGCCGTGGGCGCCGCGTGCGTGATCGTGGTGCTCGGCCTGGTGATCGTCGTCGCACGCGCCGGCCTCGGCACGCAGTCCAACGTGGAGGAGCTGCTGGTCGCGTTCGGCCTGCCGGCCGTCGCCCTCGCCGCGCTGCTCGTCCCGCCGTCGGTCCGCGCGCTCGTCGCGTCGGCACCCGAGACGCCCGAGACGCCCGAGACGGCCGAGGCGGCCCCGTCCGGGCCGTCGGAGGACGCGCCGTCGGTCGGTGCGTCCGACGCCGTGCCCGAGACGCCGGCCCAGACCCAGGCCGAGGCCGCGACGGCGGGCCGCGCCGAAGCCGCCGCGCCGTCGTCCAGCACCGGGGCGTACCCGGTCGCTGCTGCGGCGGAGCCTGCGGGCAGGGCGCCCCAGGCCGCCCCGGTCGCGACCCGCCCGGAGGTCCGGCCGCTCGACGCCACCCAGCAGATCGCGCCCGTGCGCGCCACTCAGGCGCCGGACTCCACGCAGGTGCTGCCGCCGGTGCAGGCGGCACCCGCACAGACGGCACCCGTGCAGGCGCCGGGCTGGTCCGTGGCCCAGGCGATGGACCCGTCGACGCCGCTCGCCGACCTCGCCCGCATCTCGGCGGAGGCCCCGCACCTGCGCTCGTACGTGGCCGCGAACCCGTCGACCTACCCGGCGCTCCTGGACTGGCTCGGCGCCCTCGGTGACCCCGCCGTCGACGCCGCGCTGCGCTCCCGGCGGTAGGTCAATACGCTGCGGCAAGGCGGGCGTCCGGTCGGATCCTGGACGCCCCAGGCGACGCCCTGACGAAGGTGTACGGTGGCAGCGTGCAGCGCACGGTGAGCCTTCTCCTTCGGTGCCGCGGCGGGGCCCTCTAAGGCCGGACCCCCGTCGCGGAGGTTGTGGCGCGCCGGCCGACTGGTCATGACCGACGACCCCACCCGGGACGGCGGTCACCGAGCCCCCACCGAAGGACGCGACACCATGCAGAACCATCACCCCCAGGGCATCGCCGGCGCGAACCCCCAGCGCCCCTCCGGGATGCCGTACACGCGCTACCTCCCGTTCCACGAGCAGATCGTCGTCGACCTGCCGGACCGGACCTGGCCCGACAAGCGCATCACGAAGGCCCCCCGCTGGTGCGCCGTCGACCTGCGCGACGGCAACCAGGCGCTGATCGAGCCGATGGACGCCGAGCGCAAGCTGCGCATGTTCGACCTGCTCGTCCAGATGGGCTACAAGGAGATCGAGGTCGGCTTCCCGTCCGCGTCGCAGACGGACTTCGACTTCGTGCGCCAGCTCATCGACACCGGCCGCATCCCCGACGACGTGGTCATCCAGGTGCTCACCCAGTGCCGCGACCACCTCATCGAGCGCACCTACGACGCGATCCGCGGCGCCAAGCAGGCGATCGTGCACATCTACAACTCGACGTCGATCCTGCAGCGCGAGGTCGTCTTCCGCAGCGACATGGACGGCATCGTCGACATCGCCCTGCAGGGCGCGCGCCTGTGCCGCAAGCTCGAGGAGACCATCCCCGAGACGACGGTCTACTACGAGTACTCGCCCGAGTCGTACACCGGCACGGAGCTCGAGTTCGCCGCCCGCATCTGCAACGAGGTGCTGGAGGTGCTGGAGCCCACGGCCGAGCGGCCCGTGATCATCAACCTGCCGGCGACGGTCGAGATGGCCACCCCGAACGTCTACGCCGACTCGATCGAGTGGATGAACCGGAACCTGGCCTTCCGCGAGCACGTCGTGCTGTCGCTGCACCCGCACAACGACCGCGGCACCGCCGTCGCGGCCGCGGAGCTGGGCTACCAGGCCGGCGCCGACCGCATCGAGGGTTGCCTGTTCGGCAACGGCGAGCGCACGGGCAACGTCGACCTGGTGACGCTCGGCATGAACCTGTTCGGCCAGGGCGTGGATCCGCAGATCGACTTCTCCGACATGGACGGCATCCGCCGCACCGTGGAGCACTGCAACCAGATCCCGGTGCACGAGCGGCACCCGTACGTGGGCGACCTGGTCTTCACCGCGTTCTCCGGCTCGCACCAGGACGCGATCAAGAAGGGCTTCGAGCACATGGGCGCCCGCGCGGAGGCCGAGGGCAAGCCGGTCGACGAGCTCACCTGGGGCGTCCCGTACCTGCCGATCGACCCGAAGGACGTGGGTCGGTCGTACGAGGCCGTCATCCGCGTCAACTCGCAGTCCGGCAAGGGCGGCATCGCGTACCTGCTGTCCACCGAGCACTCGCTGGACCTGCCGCGCCGCCTGCAGATCGAGTTCTCGGGCGTGGTGCAGCACTACACGGACGCCGAGGGCAGCGAGGTCACCGGTTCCGACATCTGGCGGATGTTCAGCGACGAGTACCTGCCCGTCGAGGAGCACGACGCCCGCGGTCTGGAGCCCTGGGGGCGCCTGCGCCTGCGGGAGACGCGGTCGACGTCGGCCGAGGGCGGCGCGACCGCGCTCGCCGTCGACGTCCTCGACCAGGGCGTGGAGCACACGCTGGAGGGCTCCGGCAACGGACCGCTGGCCGCGTTCGTCGACGCGATCTCGAAGGTCGGCGTCGACGTGCGGGTGCTGGACTACGCCGAGCACGCCCTGTCCGAGGGCGGCGACGCCACCGCCGCGGCCTACGTCGAGTGCCAGGTGGGCGACGACGTCCTGTGGGGCGTCGGCATCGACCCGTCCATCACGACGGCGTCCCTCAAGGCGATCGTCTCCGCCGTGAACCGGGCCGCCCGCGCCTGACCCGTCCCGCGAGCTGTCAGGACCAGCGCCGTGTATACGTGGCGCTGGTCCTGACAGCTTTGGTGGGTGGGGGCTGAGAGAATGGGCCCGTGCCCCTGTACCGAGACGACGCGATCGTGCTGCGCACCCACAAGCTGGGCGAGGCCGACCGGATCGTCACGTTCCTGACCCGTGAGCACGGCAAGGTGCGCGGCGTGGGGCGCGGGGTCCGGCGCACGTCGTCGCGCTTCGGGGCCCGGCTGGAGCCGTTCATGGTCGTCGACGTGCAGCTGCACACCGGGCGCAACCTCGACACCGTGACGCAGGTCGAGACGATCGGGCCGTACGCCCGCGCGATCTGCGAGGACTACGCGCTGTACACGTCGGGCGCGGCGATGCTCGAGGCCGCCGACCGCCTGGTCGCGGCGGAGCACGAGCCCGCGGTGCAGCAGTACTGGCTGCTCGCCGGGGCGCTCCGGGCGCTGGCCGAGCGGGCGCACGCGCCGGGGCTGGTGCTCGACTCGTACCTGCTGCGCGGCCTCGCCGTCGCCGGCTGGGCGCCGTCGTTCACCGACTGCGCCCGCTGCGGCGAGCCCGGGCCGCACCACGCGTTCTCCGTGGGCCAGGGCGGGGCCGTGTGCTCGCGCTGCCGGCCGCCCGGATCGACCGCCCCCGCGCCGGAGACGTTCGCGCTGCTGGGCGCCCTGCTCGGGGGTGACTGGGAGACGGCGGACGCCGCGGAGCCGCGGCACCGCACCGAGGCCTCCGGGATCGTCGCCGCCTACTCCCAGTACTACCTGGAGCGCACGCTGCGTTCGCTGCGCATGATCGAGCGCGCATGATCGAGAGAGAGGCCTGATGCCCCGTTCGTCCGGCGAGTACGCCGAGCCCTACCCGCACCCCACGGGGGCGACGCCGCCGAACATCCCGGCGCAGTTCGTGCCGAACCACGTGGCGATCGTCATGGACGGCAACGGCCGGTGGGCCAACGCCCGCGGGCTGCCGCGCGTGGAGGGGCACAAGCAGGGTGAGAAGTCCCTGCTCGACGTCGTCGCCGGCGCCGTGCAGATCGGCGTGAAGCACGTCTCGGCGTACGCGTTCAGCACGGAGAACTGGAAGCGGTCGCCGGACGAGGTCAAGTTCCTCATGAACTTCAACCGCGACGTCATCCGCCGGCGTCGCGACGAGATGTCGTCGTGGGGCGTGCGCATCCGCTGGGCGGGGCGTCGGCCGAAGCTGTGGGGGTCGGTGATCAAGGAGCTGCAGGTCGCCGAGGAGATGACCAAGGAGAACGACCGCTGCACGTTGACGATGTGCGTCAACTACGGCGGGCGGGCCGAGATCGCCGACGCCGCGGCGGCGATCGCCCGCGAGGCCGCCGCCGGGAGGCTCAACCCGGCGCGCGTCTCCGAGAAGACGATCCAGAAGTACCTCGACGAGCCCGACCTGCCGGACGTCGACCTGTTCCTGCGTTCGTCGGGGGAGCAGCGCACCTCGAACTTCATGATCTGGCAGGCCGCGTACGCGGAGATGGTCTTCCTGCCGGAGCCGTGGCCCGACGTCGACCGGCGGCACCTCTGGCGCGCGGTGGAGGAGTTCGCCCGCCGCGACCGTCGCTACGGCGGCGCCGTCGACACCCCCGACGCCGACTGATCTCAGCACGAACCCCCGCCCGGTCGCTGGACCGGACGGGGGTTCGTGGCGGTGACGAGGGATGACGTGGTGGCGGGTCAGTCGCCGAGCACCTCGGCCATGGAGTCGACGAGGGCGGGGAGGCCGTCCTCCCAGTACACCGACAGGGCGGTGGGCGGCGACACGGCCGACACCTCCGCGGTCCCGACGACCTTCACGACCTTCCCGGCCTTGACCGCGGGGATCGCCTGGAGGTCCTTGTTGTCGTCGAAGGCCTGGGCGGCCTCCTCGCTTTCCGAGTAGGAGATGACGAAGTCCGAGTCGAGCTTGTCGAGCTCCTCGTACGACAGGTCGTAGTAGAAGCTGCCGTTCGACGTGTCGAGCTCCGTGACCGAGGGCGCGTTCTTCACGCCGAGGCCCTCGAGGAACACGGTCCGCGGGTCGTTCGGCGTGTACACGGAGACGATGCCCTTGGTCGGGTCGTCGTAGATCGCCGCGAACGTCTTGCCGTTGAACTCGGGGTGATCGGCGGCCTTCTCGGCGACGAAGTCGTCGATGTCACCGAGGATCTGGTCGCCCGCGTCGGTGCGGCCGAGCGCCTGGGCCGTGAGCGTGATCGTGTCCTGCCACGTCGTGGTCCACGGGGCGTCGGGGTAGGCGACGACGGGGGCGATGTCGCTCAGCACGTCGTACTGCTCCTGGGTGAGCCCGGAGTAGGGCGCCACGATGAGGTCGGGCTCCGCCTCGACGAACTCCTCGTAGGGCACCGACGCGCCGCCCTCGGGGTCGGACAGGATGGCGGGCTTGTCCACGCCCTCCTCGTCGTAGGCGTCCTCGACCCACGGCAGCAGCGCGTCCTCGCCGACGGTGTAGATCTGCTCGGCGACCGCGACGGGGTAGACGCCCGCCGCGATGGCGGCCTCCGTCGAGCCCCAGCCCCAGGTGGCGACGCGCTGCGGCGCCTTCTCGACCACCGTCTCGCCGAGCGCGTGCTCGATCGTGATCGGGAACTCGTCGGTGGGCTCGGACCGGACGTTGCCCGAGGCGGCGGCCGACTGGTCGCTCTCCGGGGCGTCGTCGGACGCGCAGCCGGCGAGGGTCAGGGCGGCCGTCGCCGCGAGGGCGGCGGCAGCGGTGAGAGGTCGGCGAAGACGCACGGGTTCTCCTCGGTGTGCTCGCGCCGGCGGCGCGAGGGGAACGGTAGGTGAGGCGAGCCTAACCTATCTCGGGGTGTCGTCGTGCGTCCGTCCGAGGGGGACGACGAGTGGCGTTCCCGACACCGGGTCGGGCACGACCTGCGCCCGCAGGCCGAACGCCGCACGCACCGACGCGGCGGTGAGGACGTCGCCCGGGCGGCCCTCGGCCACGACCTGCCCGCCGCTCATCACCACCAGGTGGTCGGCGTACCGGGCGGCGAGGTTGAGCTCGTGCAGCACCATGACGACGGTGGTGCCGCGGGTGCGGTTCAGCTCGGTCAGCAGGTCGAGCAGGTCGACCTGGTGGGCGAGGTCGAGGTAGGTGGTGGGCTCGTCGAGCAGCACGACGTCGGTCTCCTGCGCCAGCACCATCGCGATCCACACCCGCTGGCGCTGGCCCCCCGACAGCTCGGCGACGGGCCGGTCGGCGAGGTCGGCGACCCCGGTGGCCTCGAGGGCGCGCAGCACCGCGCCGTCGTCGGTCGAGCTGTGCCGGCCGAACCACCCCTGGTGCGGGTACCGGCCGCGGCTCACGAGCTCGGCGACGCGGACGCCGTCGGGCGCGATCGACGACTGCGGCAGGACGCCGACCCGCTTCGCCAGCTCCTTGCGCGACAGGCTGCCCACGTCCTCGCCGCCCAGCGTCACACGGCCGCCGTCGAGCGGGTGCAGCCGGGCCAGGCCGCGCAGGAGCGTCGACTTGCCGCAGGCGTTCGGGCCGACGATCGCCGTCACGCGGCCGGCGGGGAGCTCCAGGTCGAGACCGTCGATCACGCGACGCCCGTCGTAGCCGAGGCTCACGCCGTGGGCGCGCAGCGTGATGTCCGGCGCCGCCTTCTCCGTCGCGCCCTGGGACGGGCCGGGCGTCGCGTCGGGACGCGCGGGCGGCGCGGGGTGCCGGTGCACGTCGGTCATGCGAGCCTCTTCCTTCGGTCGGTGGCCAGGAGCCACAGCAGGTAGGGGGCGCCGATGAGGCCGGTCACGATGCCGGTGGGCGCCTCGAGTCCGAACAGCAGGTGCTGGCCCACGACGTCCGCCGCGAGCACGAGGACCGCGCCGGTGAGCACCGAGACCCCGAGCGCGGCCCCGCCGTCGGACAGCAGGCGGCGCGCGATCGCGGGGGCCACCAGCGCGACGAACGCGAGCGGGCCGACGAACGACGTCGCGACCCCCACGAGCCCGACGGCCAGCAGCAGCGAGACGACCCGCGCGGCGTCGACGGGGACGCCGAGGGCGCGCGCGTTGTCGTCGCCGAGCGCGAGCGGCCCCTGCCACCGCGAGACGACCGCGATCCCGGCGCCGAGCACCAGCGCGGAGGCGGCGAACGTCACGAGGTCCGCGCCGCGCACGTCGGCCACGCTCCCGACCGTCCACACGAGCGCGGACTGGGCGGCGCGGATCTCGACGCTCGCCAGCAGCCAGGCGAGCAGCGACGAGCACAGGTAGGCGAAGCCGACGCCGACCAGGACGAACCGGATCGAGTGCAGGCCCTGGCGCCAGGCGAACAGCCAGATCGCCAGCGCGACGAGGAGCGCGCCCACGAACGCCGCCCCGGACACGGCCAGGCCGGTGAGGCCGAGCACGAGCATCGCGGTGACCGCGCCGAGGCTGGCGCCGCTGGCGATGCCGAGGATGTCGGGGCTGGCCAGCGGGTTGCGCAGCGTGGTCTGGAACATCGCGCCCGCGAGCCCGAAGGACGCGCCCGCGAGGACCGCCGTCTCGATGCGGGGCAGCCGCAGTCGCTGCACGACGAACAGGTCGCCGTCCGACCCGACGCCGAACAGCGCCGCCAGGGCGCGGCCGGGGGCGAGCGACGCCTCGCCGAGCGTGAGGGCGAGGGTCGCGAACGCCACGAGCAGGACGACGAGCGACGCGACCACGAGGGTGAGGCGCCGCCGACGACGGCGGCGCAGGGCGACGACGGGGTCGTCGAGCCCGTCGGGGGCGTCCCGGTCCGCGGCGCGGGCGGCGAGGTCGGTTGTCATGTCACACCCCCGCCACGGTCCGGCCGCGGGCCACGGCCACGAGCACGGGCGCGCCGATCGCGGCGGCGACGACGCCGGCCTCGAGCTCGGAGTGCGGCAGCACCAGCCGCCCGATGACGTCGGCGCCCAGCAGCATGACGGGGCCGAGGACGGCGGTCAGCGGCACGATCCAGCGGTAGTCGGTGCCGACCAGGCGGCGGGCGGCGTGCGGCACCGCGAGCCCGACGAGGGCGATCGGGCCGGCGAGCGCCGTCGCCGTGCCGGCGAGCAGGATGACGGCGACCGCCGTGAGGCCCCGGGTCACCCCCACGCGCTGACCGAGCGCGGAGGCGACGTCGTCCCCGAGCGCGAGCATGGAGAGCCGGTGCGCGAGCGCCCCCGCGAGCACGATGCCGACGACGACGAAGGGCCACAGCACCGACAGGGTCTCGGTGCCGCGCCCGGTGAGGGAGCCCACGGCCCAGAAGCGGTACATGTTGAAGGCCTCGGGGTCGCGCAGCAGCACCAGGGTGATCAGGGGCGTGATGAGCGCGGTGACGGTCGCGCCGACGAGCGCGAGCTTGACCGGCTGTCCGGCGCCGATGGAGAAGACCAGCAGCGCGGCGGCCGCGGTGCCCGCGAACGCGAACCAGACGAACCCGAGCGGGGAGGCCACGCCGAGCATCGACACGGCGATCACGACGGCGAGCGACGCCCCCGAGTTGAGGCCCAGCAGGCCCGGGTCGGCGATGGGGTTGCGCGTGACGCCCTGGACGAGGGTGCCCGCGATGCCGAGCGCCGCGCCGGCGGCGAGCCCGATCAGCGTGCGCGGCACGCGCTGGTCCCGCACGACGTCGTGGTCGACGTTCCCCGCGACCGGGTGGGTGAGCGCCTGCCACACGGTCGCGACGTCGATGTCGCGCACGCCCAGCGCGAGGCTCGCCAGCACGACGAGGGCGAGCACCACGACGGCGGCCACGATCATCAGGAGCCGGCCGCGGGACCGGCGGGCGACGAGAGCCGACGCGGGCCGGGCGGCGGGGGCGACGGCGGCGGTCGCGGCGCTCACGACGCGTCCTCGGTCGCGGGGGCGATGGTCGGGTCGGTGGCGCGGTCCGCGGGCGAACGGCGGGTCAGCCGGTAGACCACCCAGGAGACCAGGGCCACCGCGCCGAGGCCGACCGCGACGAGCGTGACGGGGTGGCGCAGGCCCACCGCGATCGCCGCGTTGACGGCGGCGGAGCCGATCGTCGTCCAGATGCCGGCCCACACGGCGCAGCCGGCGAGCAGCGCCGCGAGGTAGCGCCCGAAGGGCATGCGCAGGTAGCCCGCGGCGAGGTTGACGAGGGTCTGCACCCCGACCGTGAAGAACGACAGCGTCACCGCGGGCGGGCCCCAGCGGTTCACGCGATCGATGACCGCCGCCGCGCCCGGGCGGGCCAGCGCGTCGGCGACCCGGCCGCGGGAGGTGCCGCGGGCCACGCCGCGCCCGGCCCAGTAGGTGGCCTGCGCGCGCACGAGCACGATCCCGAACGCCGCCACGTAGACGACCCAGAACGGCACGCCGGCGATCGTGAAGACGCCGGTGGGCTCCTCGGCGGTCGCGGCGAGCGCGGGAGTGGTCAGGTGCACGGGAACATTGTGCCCGACTGAGGTATGCCTGCCCTAATTCGCCCGGTCGTCCGTCGCCCGGCACGCGGCGCAGGTGCCCCACAGCTCCACGGTGTGCTCGATGTCGGCGAAGCCGTGCGCGGCGCCGACCGAGGCCGACCACTGCTCGACCGTCGGCCCGTCGATCTCGACCGCGCGCCCGCACGCCCGGCAGACCAGGTGATGGTGGTGCTCGCGCCGGGCGCAGCGGCGGTACAGGCTCTCGCCGTCCTCGCTGCGCAGGACGTCGACGTCGCCGCCGTCGGCCAGGGTCTGCAGCGTCCGGTACACGGTGGCGAGGCCGACGGCGTCGCCACGGGAGCGCAGCAGCTCGTGCAGCTGCTGGGCGCTGCGGAACTCGTCGGTGTCGCCGAGGGCGTCCGCCACGGCCGCCCGTTGCCGCGTCATCCGCGGCGGTGCGGCCGTGCGGGCGGCGGGGGTGGTGTCGTTCACGGCGTGCACTCCTCCTGAGGTGCGGCCCGACCGGTGACGGCCGGGGAGACGGCGACGTCGTCCGGGATGTCGGGATGCGGGTCGACGGGGGCCTGGCGCCGGGCGAGCAGCGGGTGCAGCGCCGCGACCACGGCGTAGACGCCGATCGCGAGCACCACGATGAGCGCCCCGGGCGAGACGTTGTGCCAGTAGGTGATGGACAGTCCGGTGACGCAGACGACGACCCCGACGACCGAGGCGACCAGCATGGTGCGCCGGAACGACCGGGTGACGAGCTGGCCGATCGCGACCGGCACGATCATGAGCGCCGAGACGAGGAGCAGGCCGACCACCCGCATCGCGACCGTCACGGTGAGCGCGGCGAGCACGGCCACCGCCATGTTCAGGGCCCACACGGGCAGCCCCGACGACATGGCGAACTCCTCGTCGTGGCTCACCGAGAACAGGGCCGCGCGCAGCCCGAGCCCGATGAGCAGGATGAGGCCGCACAGCGCCACGGTGACCCAGACGTCGGACAGCGTGACCGACGAGATGGAGCCGAACAGGTACGCCATGAGGCTGCCGGACGAGCCGCCGGCCAGGCCGATGAGCAGCACGCCGCCGGCGATGCCGCCGTAGAACAGGATGGCGAGCGCGAGGTCGCCCGACGTGCGGCCGCGGCGGCGCACGACCTCGATGAGGACCGAGCCCGCGACGGCGGCGACCACCGCGCCAGGGACCGCGAGGACGTCGTCGGGCACCAGGCCCATCGCCGCGCCGACGAGCCAGCCGAGCGCGACCCCGGTGAGCGCGACGTGCCCGATGCCGTCGCCCAGCAGGGCGAGGCGCTTCTGCACCAGGTAGGTGCCGACGACGGGCGCACTGACGCCGACCAGCAGGGCCGCGACGAGCGCCCGCTGCATGAACGGGTCGGTGACCATCTCCCACAGGCCGCTCATCGCGCCACCTCCTCGTCGCTGTCGTCGGGTCGCTCGAAGGGCCCCTCCGCGAGGCGGACGTTCTCGGGGCGCTGCACGGCGCGGGGGTGCGCGTGCGGGTGCACGTGCTCGTGGGCCTCGCCACCGTGGCCGGGCTGCGGCGTCGGCGGGGCGCCGTCGTGCACGACGCGGCCGTGCCGCAGCACGACGCAGCGCTGCACCAGCGGGGCGAGCTCGCCGAGCTCGTGCAGCACGACCAGCACGGTCATGCCCTCGGACACGAGGCGCGTCATCGTGGCGGCGAACGCCTCCTGGCTGGGGCGGTCGACGCCCGCGACGGGCTCGTCGAGCACGAGCAGCTCGGGCCGGCGGACCAGGGCGCGCGCGATGAGCACGCGCTGCTGCTGGCCGCCGGAGAGCTGGTGGGTGGCGTAGCGGGCGCGGTCGGCGAGGCCGACGAGGTCGAGCGCCTCGCGGACCTGGGCGCGCCAGCCGCGCGGCAGGCGCAGGCGGCGGCCGTGCAGCAGGCCGGAGGCGACGACCTCGGCGGCCGTGGACGGGACGCCGGCCGCGGCGCTGACGCGCTGCGGCACGTAGCCGACGCGGCCCCACGGGACGTCGTTGCCGAGCGGGTGGCCCAGGAGGCGCACGCTGCCGGCCGTGGCGGGCAGGACGCCGACGAGGGTGCGCACCAGCGTGGACTTGCCGGAGCCGTTGGCGCCCAGCAGCGCGACGACCTCCCCGCGCCGGACCGTGAGGTCCACCCCGCGCAGCACGGGGCTGGCGCCGAGGCGCACGTGGACGTCGTGGGCCTCGATGGCGGGGACGGCGTCGTCGCGGGGCGCGGTCGCGCCGCTCGGGGAGTCGGTGGCGAGCGTGGTCATGAGCACTGGAGCCCTTCGGAGAGCGCGGCCAGGTTGTCCTGCATGACCGAGACGTAGTCGTCCCCGGCCTCGGCCGCGTCCTTCGACAGGCCCTCGAGCGGGTCGAGGACGGCGGTCGTGACACCGATGTCGTTCGCGAGGGTCTCGGCCACCTTGGGGCTGGTCAGCGTCTCGGTGAAGATCGTGCTGACGTCGTTCTCCTCGACGATGGCACCGACCTCGCGCAGCCGCGCGGGGGAGGGCTCTGCCTCCGGGTCGAGGCCGACGATGCCCACCTGCTGCAGGTCGTAGCGCTCCGCGAGGTAGCCGAAGGCCTCGTGCGACGTGACGAGCGTGCGCGACGCGCACTCCTCGAGCCCGGCGGAGTACTCCCCGTCCAGCTCGTTCAGCGACTTCTCCAGGGCCTTGGCGTTGTCGGCGTAGGTGGCGGCGTGCTCCGGGTCGGCCTCGCCGAGCGAGGCCGCGACGGCGTGGCCGACGTCGACCAGCCGCGTCGGGTCCAACCAGAAGTGGGGGTCCGCCGCGCCCTCGGCATGGTCGTGCCCGTCGTCCTCGGCGTGCTCGTCCAGCTCCTCCTCGAGGTGGTCCGCCGCGGCGTCCTCGTCGGTGGGCGTGCCGGGGTGGTCCTCGAGCGTCACGACGTCGCTGGTGTCGACGACGTGCTCCGGCGACTGCGTCTCGACGGCCTCGTCGACGGCGGTCTGGAAGCCGGAGGAGTACACGACGAGGTCGGCCGTGCCGATCTCCCGGACCTGGGCGGGGGAGAGCTCCAGGTCGTGCGGCTCGGCGGCCGGCGGCGTGAGGTTGGAGACGGTGACGAGGTCGCCGCCCACCTGCTCGGCCACGTACTGGAGCGGGTAGAACGAGGCCAGCACCTCGAGCGTGCCGTCGGCGGCGCCGTCGTCGGTGGAGCAGCCCGCGAGCACGGCGGGCAGGGCGAGGGCGGGCAGGGCGGCGAGGGCCGCGCGTCGGCGAAGCATGAGAACGATTCTCAGATAGTTGAGAACGGTTGTCAACACAGCCGCGTGCGCCGTCCGCGACCCGATCTCACCCTCGGCGGAGCGTCACCGACCGCCGCGCCGGACGTCCCATCACCGGAGGGCGCGGCGTGGGAAGGAGGGCCGCCATGGCGCTCCAGTGGCGGGTGCGCCTGCTCGGGGCGGCGATCATCCGGGCGGTGCCCCCCTACGCCCGGATGTCGGACGCCACGCGGCGGAGGCTGAACTCCCGGTCCGGACCGCGCTGGGTCGGCGAGGTCCTCAGCGGCCGCCCCGACCCCGGGGCGAGCGTGGCCGAGGTCGTGATCCCGGGGCCGGCGGGCGGGATCCCCGCACTGACCTACCGGCCCGTGGGGGTCGACGGGAGCCTCCCGCTGCTCGTCGTGCTGCACGGCGGCGGGTTCGTGTTCGGGCACCGGTCCATGACGGCCTGGCTGTCCAGCCACCTCGCGACGCGCGTCGGCGCGGTCGCCGTCGCGCCCGGGTACCGCCTGGCCCCGGAGTTCCCCTTCCCGACCCCGGGCGAGGACTGCTATGCCGTCGCGGCCTGGGCGGCGGAGCACGCGGCCGACCTCGGCGCCGACGCGGGCCGGCTCGCCGTCGTGGGGGAGAGTGCCGGCGCGACCCTCGCCGCGGTGGTGACGCTCCTGGCACGCGAGAGGGGCGGCCCGGACGTCTGCGCCCAGGCCCTGGCGCAGGGCGCCTTCGACCTGCGCCCCGGGGCGCCGATGATGATCCCGCAGGCGGCCTGGCCCTTCGGGCGTGCCGCCGACGCCCCGGACACGGTCGCTGCGTACCTGGGTACGGATGGCGATCCGCAGGACCCGCTCGTGTCGCCGCAGCTCGCCGACCACGCGGGGCTGCCCCCGGCGTTCGTGCTCACCGCCGACCACGACTACCTGCGCGAGGACGGGGAGCGCTACGCCGTGGCGCTGCGCGCGGCGGGCGTGCCCGTGGAGCACCTGCACCTCGTCGACAGCCCGCACGGGGTCTTGTCGTTCCCGGGCTGGTGCGCGGCCGCCGTGCCGGCGCTCGACCGTATGGCGGCGTTCCTGCGGCGCGAGCTCGCGGTGCTCCCGTAGTCGGGAGGTGAGGCCAGGGGCCGGTGGGCGGCCCCGGTAGGCTGGGGGCCACCGCAGCCGGTCGACGTCGGCCTCCGACATGCCGACGTGCAGCCGCTGCGGCGTTCCCCGCACCGGCCCCACGAGCCACGTGGCGGCCCGACACCCAGGAGTGATCCGTGGCAGCACCGTCCCCGACCGCCAAGCTCGACGCCGTCGTCTCCCTCGCCAAGCGGCGAGGTTTCGTGTTCCAGTCCGGCGAGATCTACGGCGGTACGCGCTCCGCGTGGGACTACGGGCCCCTCGGCGTGGAGCTGAAGGAGAACATCAAGCAGCAGTGGTGGCGCGCGATGACGCGCCGCGACGACGTCGTGGGCCTCGACTCCGCCGTCATCCTGCCCACGCCGGTGTGGCACGCGTCCGGCCACCTGGGCGCGTTCAACGACCCGCTGACCGAGTGCCTGTCGTGCCACAAGCGGTTCCGCGAGGACCACATGGTCGAGGAGTTCGAGGAGAAGAAGGGCCGCGCGCCCGAGGGTGGCCTCGCCGAGATCGCGTGCCCGAACTGCGGCACCCGCGGGCAGTGGACCGAGCCCCGCGACTTCAACATGATGCTCAAGACGTACCTCGGCCCGGTCGAGGACGAGTCCGGCGTGCACTACCTGCGCCCCGAGACCGCCCAGGGCATCTTCGTGAACTTCTCCAACGTGGCCGCGGCGTCGCGCAAGAAGCCGCCGTTCGGCATCGCGCAGATCGGCAAGTCGTTCCGCAACGAGATCACGCCGGGCAACTTCATCTTCCGCACGCGCGAGTTCGAGCAGATGGAGATGGAGTTCTTCGTCGCGCCGGGCACGGACGCCGAGTGGCACCAGTACTGGATCGACACGCGCATGTCCTGGTACACGGACCTCGGCATCGACCCGGAGAACCTGCGCCTGTACGAGCACCCGGCCGAGAAGCTCTCGCACTACTCCACCCGCACGGTGGACATCGAGTACCGCTTCGGCTTCACCGGCAGCGAGTGGGGCGAGCTCGAGGGCATCGCGAACCGCACCGACTTCGACCTCAAGACGCACTCGGAGCACTCGGGCAAGGACCTGTCGTTCTTCGACCAGGCGACGAACGAGCGCTGGCTGCCGTACGTCATCGAGCCGGCCGCGGGCCTCACCCGCTCGCTCATGGCGTTCCTCGTCGAGGCGTACGCCGAGGACGAGGCGCCGAACACCAAGGGCGGCGTCGACAAGCGCACGGTGCTGCGCCTGGACCCGCGCCTCGCGCCGGTCAAGGCCGCCGTCCTGCCGCTGAGCCGCAACGAGGCCCTGTCGCCCAAGGCGCGCGACCTCGCCGCCGAGCTGCGGCAGAACTGGAACGTCGACTTCGACGACGCCGGGGCCATCGGTCGCCGGTACCGCCGCCAGGACGAGATCGGCACGCCGTTCTGCGTCACGGTCGACTTCGACACCCTCGACGACGACGCCGTGACGATCCGCCACCGCGACACCATGGCGCAGGAGCGCGTGGCGCTCGCCAAGGTCACCGCGTACCTCGCGGAGCACCTCGCCGCGTTCTGACGGGCCGCAGGAACGTCCGAAGGGGCCCGGGGCCGCCGCAGCGGACCCGAGCCCCTTCGTGCGTCCCCCTGACGCTGCTCGCTCAGGTGCGGCTTCGCCGCACCAGCCCGAGCACGAGGCTCGCGACCAGGACGATGACGCCGAGCCAGATCAGGAACTGGCCGATGCTCGTCGCGACCCCGAGGATCACGAGGACGACGCCGACCAGAACGAGGATGAGCCATGCGGGCATGGGGACCTCCAGTCTCTTCGCGCCGCCCGTGCGGCGACGCGATCGCGACGATGCTGGCACGCATTCCCGATACACGCGCGTTGTCGGCTTCGCCCGTGATGCCCGTCACAAGCCGGTCGTGAACCGGCCCGTCCCGTGCACCACGGCCTCGATGGTGCGGGCCACCGCCTCGACCGCGGGACGGCGTGGCGCCGTCGACGGCTCGAGCAGCACGATCTCGCGCTCCACGAGGTCGAACAGGGTGGTCGTGCGCAGGTCGTGGGCGGGGCGCAGCGTGAGCATGATCGGCGTGGCGAGCGTCACGCCCAGCCCCTGCGCCACCAGGGCGAGCGTCGTGGAGGTGTCGTTCACCTCGTGCGCCGCGCGCGGCTCGAACCCGGCCGCACGGCAGGCGCCCCGCACCGCCGCGCCGTAGTGGGTCGGCAGCGGGGGCAGGATCCAGGCATGGTCTGCGAGGTCGGCGAGGTGGAGGCGGGCGGGCAGGTCGGACGTCGGCGTCGACACGAGCTCGAACCGCTCCGTCCGCAGCGGCCGCAGGGCGGTGCCGGGCAGGCGCGGGATGGGCGCGCCGGGGTAGTCCAGCCCGAGCCCCAGGTCGACGTCGCCGCGCCGCACCGCGCCCGCCACGTCGTCGACCGTGAGCTCGATCCCGACGAGGGTGATCCGCGGGTGCGACTGCGCGAGCCGCGCGACGAGCTGGGGCAGCAGGCTCGCCGCGACCGTCGCGAACGCCCCGACGCGGACGGTGCCCGACGCGTCACCGCTCGCCGCCCGGGCCGCGTCGACGGCGTCGCGCTGGGCGGCGAGGAGGGGCTCGGCCCGTTCCGCGAGCGCGAGACCCGCCTCGGTGAGCGCGACCCCGCGCCCGTGCGGCCGCACCACGTCGGTGCCGACCGCGCGGGCGAGCGCCGCGAGCTGGTGCGAGACGGCGCCGGTCGTGTAGCCCAGCGCCGCGGCGGCGGCGGTCATCGTGCGGTGGTCGGCGAGCGCGCGCAGCGCGCGCAGGCCTGACCACGGCAGGTCGCGTCCCGGCGGTTCGGCCGCACCGGTCTCCATGCGGCCACGCTACAACCGTGCAGCGACTCTGGACGGTTGAGACGACGAATCTTCGATGGTGCTGGACGCTCGGCGCGGTCGAGGATGGGTGCAGGCCCGCACCGCACCGTGCGCGGCCGGCGACGTCGACGAGGAGGTCGGGTGGAGCTGTCCCAGGCGGTGCCGCCGCGGGCGGACGCGGTCGTGGTCGGCGGCGGGGTGATGGGGACGTCGGTCGCGTTCCACCTCGCGGAGGCGGGTGCCCACGTCGTGCTCCTGGAGTCCGGGGAGCTTGGCAGCGGGAGCTCGGGCAAGCCGATCGGCGGCGTGCGCGCGCAGTTCTCCGACCCGGCGAACGTCGTGCTCGGCCACCGCAGCCTGGAGCTCTTCGAGGACTTCCGGCGGCGACCGGGCGGGGACGTGGGGCTGCGCCAGACCGGGTACCTCTTCGCGCTGCCGGGCGACGACGACGTCGCCCTGTTCGACCGGTCCGTCGCGATGCAGCGCGAGCTCGGCGTCGACAGCCGGCTGCTCTCCGTCGCCGAGGCTCGGCGCCTCAACCCGTACCTGTCCGCGCCGGCGTACGCCGGCGCCGCCTACGCGCCCCGCGACGGGTGGGCCCACCCGGCGGCGGTCGTCGCCGGGTACGCGGACGGCGCGCGGCGGCGCGGGGCGAGCGTCGTCACCGGTGCCCGGGTGCGCGTCGTCGAGCCCGGTCCGGACGGCCGGTCGACGGTCGTCACGCCCCGGGGCGCCGTCACGACGACCGCCGTCGTGGTGTGCGCCGGGGCCTGGTCGCGGGCCGTCGGCGCCCTGGTGGACGTGGACCTGCCCGTCGAGCCGGTGCGCCGCCAGATCGCCCTCACCGCGCCCCTCGAGCCGGCGCCGCCGACGCTGCCGTTCACCATCGACTTCGGCACCACGTACTACCTGCACAACGCCGACGCGCGCGGCACGCTGCTGCTCGGTGCCTCGGAGCCGGGCACCCCGGTCGGCTTCGACACCACCTACGACCCGGCGTGGGAGCCGTGGCTGCGCGGGCTCGCCGCGCGCGCCACCCCCGCCCTCGCCGACGCCCCCCTGACCGGCGGCTGGGCGGGGCTGTACGAGCTCACCCCCGACCACGACGCGCTGATCGGCGAGGCGCCGGCCGCCCCGGCCGGTGCGCGCGTGCTGTACGCGTGCGGCTTCTCCGGGCACGGCTTCCTGCAGGCGCCCGCCGTGGGCGAGGCCGTCGCCGACCTGTACCTCGGCCGGGCGGGGACGCCCGCGGCACGCGGGGTCGACGTGTCCGCGTTCGACGCCGGGCGGTTCGGGGCGCGACGGTCGCGCACCGAGGCCAACATCATCTGAGAGAGGACGCACGCACCGTGACGACCGACTTTCGCGAACCGTGGCAGCTGCGGGCAGCGTTCGCGCGCTCGCTGTCCGACATGTACGGGCGGGAGGTGCCCGCCTACACCACGCTGCTCGAGGTGTCCCACGAGGTCAACGCCGACGTCGTGCGCGCCCGCGGCGCCGACGCCGAGCGGCTGGGGTCCATCGACCGCGTCACCGCCGAGCGGCACGGCGCTATCCGCGTGGGCACGCCCGCGGAGCTGCAGCAGGTGGCGCGGATCTTCGGCGCGATGGGCATGCACCCGGTGGGGTTCTACGACCTGCGCGACGCGTCGTCGTCCTCCGTGCCCGTCATCTCCACGGCGTTCCGGCCGATCGACAGGGCCGAGCTGGCGCGCAACCCGTTCCGTGTGTTCACGTCCATGCTGGTGCCGTCCGACCGGCGGTTCTTCAGCGCCGACCTGCAGGCGCGGCTCGACACCTTCCTGAAGGCGAGGTCGCTCTTCGGGGCCGAGCTGCTGGCGCTCGCGGACCGGGCGGAGGCCGACGGCGGCCTGTCCGCCGCCGACGCAGCGGAGTTCCTGCGCCTGGCCACCGCCGCGTTCGAGCTGGGGCGCGAGCCGGTCGACCAGGCCTGGTACCGGGAGCTGGAGGCCGTGTCCGCCGTGGCGGCGGACATCGGCGGCGTGCCGTCCACGCACATCAACCACCTCACCCCGCGCGTGCTCGACATCGACGACCTGTACGCCCGCATGGAGGCGCGCGGCATCACGATGATCGACGCGATCCAGGGACCGCCGCTGTGGGAGGGGCCGGACGTGCTGCTGCGGCAGACGTCGTTCCGCGCGCTCGCGGAGCCGCGGACGTTCCGCACCCCGGACGGCGAGGTCGTGCAGGACTCCCTGCGCGTGCGGTTCGGCGAGGTCGAGGCGCGCGGCATCGCGCTGACCCGCGAGGGCCGGGCGCGCTACGACGCCGCCGTCGTCGAGGGCGCGACGCCCGAGGTGTGGCGCCGCACCTTCCCGGACACCGAGGCGGGACTCGTCGAGCAAGGGCTGGGGTACTTCACCTACGAGGTCGGCGACGGCGGGACCGTGACCCGCGAGCCGGTCGTCTACGAGGACTTCCTGCCCCGCTCCGCCGCCGGCATCTTTCAGTCGAACCTCACCGAGGAGGGCTCCAAGGACGCCGGCCAGGCGGGCGAGGAGCGCGACGCCGACTGGATGGCCGGCGCCGTCGGGCGCGAGCTGTTCGACCCCTTCGACCTGTACGCCGCGCAGGTGGCGGCGTCGCGCGACCGCGCGGCGAAGCGCCTCGGCGTCGACCCCCACCACCTCGAGAACCCCTCCACCCCACAGGGAGCCCAGGCATGACCACCCAGACCGACGGAACCCCGACCACCGGCACGCTGACGGCCGAGCTGCGCGACGCCGCCCTCGCCGCACTGTCCCGCATCGGGGCCGACGTCCCCACCGCTCCCGCCGACGGCGGGCTGCCCGTCGTGTCGCCGCTGAGCGGCGAGGCCCTGCTCACGCTCCCCGAGGCCGGAGCGGCCGACGTCGACGCCGCGATCACCGCCGCGACGGAGGCCTTCCACAGCTGGCGCTCGGTGCCCGGCCCGGTGCGCGGCGGCGTGGTGCGGCGCCTGGGCGAGCTGCTCACCGAGCACAAGGCCGACCTCGCCGAGCTGGTGACGATCGAGGCCGGCAAGATCACCTCCGAGGCGCTCGGCGAGGTGCAGGAGATGATCGACGTCTGCGACTACGCCGTGGGGCTGTCGCGCTCCCTCGGCGGGCGTACGATGCCGTCCGAGCGACCCGGCCACCGCCTCATGGAGCAGTGGCACCCGCTCGGCGTGGTGGGCGTGGTGAGCGCGTTCAACTTCCCGGTCGCGGTGTGGTCGTGGAACACCGCCGTCGCGCTGGTCTGCGGCGACACCGTGGTGTGGAAGCCGAGCGAGAAGACGCCGCTGAGCGCGCTCGCGTCGAACGCGCTGCTGCGGCGGGCTCTCGCGGAGGCCGGGTTCCCCGAGGCGGTGAGCCAGGTGGTGCTCGGCGCGCGCGAGGCGGGGGAGGCGCTGGTCGCGGACCGACGGGTCGCCCTGTTGTCGGCCACCGGGTCCGAGCGCATGGGCCAGCAGGTGGCGCCCGTCGTCGCCGGCCGCGGCGGCCGGTACCTGCTGGAGCTCGGCGGCAACAACGCGGCCGTGGTCGCGCCGTCCGCGGACCTCGACCTCGCCGTGCGCGGCATCGTGTTCGCCGCGGCCGGCACGGCCGGGCAGCGGTGCACCAGCCTGCGGCGGCTCATCGTGCACGCGTCGGTGGTCGACGACCTCGTCGGGCGCCTCGAGCCCGTCTACGCCGGGCTCCCGGTCGGCGACCCGCGCGCCGACGGCACGCTCGTCGGGCCGCTCACCGACGCGGGCGCCCGCGAGCGGATGCTCGCCGCGCTGGAGGAGGCGCGGGCCGACGGCGGCACGGTCGTCGTCGGGGGAGAGGCGGTCGACGTCGACGGCGCGCCGGGCGCGGCGTACGTCTCGCCCGCGCTGGTGCGGATGCCGTCACAGACGGACGTCGTGCGCCGGGAGACGTTCGCGCCGATCCTCTACGTGCTCACCTACGAGACGCTCGAGGAGGCCATCGCGTTGCACAACGACGTCCCGCAGGGGCTGAGCAGCGCCATCTTCACGCTGGACGTCCGCGAGGCCGAGACGTTCCTGTCCGAGCTCGGCTCCGACTGCGGCATCGTCAACGTCAACATCGGCACCTCCGGCGCGGAGATCGGCGGCGCGTTCGGCGGCGAGAAGTCCACCGGCGGCGGCCGCGAGTCCGGCTCCGACTCGTGGAAGCAGTACATGCGCCGCGTCACCAACACCGTGAACTACTCCACCGAGCTGCCCCTGGCCCAGGGCGTCAACTTCGGCTGACCCCGACCTCGCCGAGACAGAGAAGCACCCTCGCCGACATAGAGCAATGACAGATGTCATGGCCACGTCGTGACAGGCGACCCTGCAGGTCAGGGCGGCGGACGACGACGATCGACGCATGACCTCGACGACCGCCCCGCACACAGAGAGCACCCCCGCGCTGAGCCTGCGCGGGCTGCGCAAGGAGTTCCCGTCGCCCGCCGGCCCCGTCCGGGCGGTCGACGGCATCGACCTGGAGATCGCCCCCGGCGAGGTGGTGGCCTTCCTCGGCCCCAACGGCGCCGGCAAGACCAGCACGATCGACATGGTCCTCGGGCTGAGCGCCCCCACCTCCGGCACCGTGCAGGTGTTCGGCGCCGACCCGGCCGACGCGATCGCCGCCGGCCGCGTGGCCGCCGTCATGCAGACCGGTGGCCTGCTGCGCGACATCACCGTGGCCGAGACGGTCGCCCTCACCGCGGCGCTGTTCGGCCGCACCGGGTCGCCCGTGCCGTACCTGGAGCGTGCCGGCATCGCCGACCTCGCCGACCGCATGGTGGGCAAGTGCTCCGGCGGCCAGCAGCAGCGCCTCCGGTTCGCGATGGCGCTGGTCAGCGAGCCCGACCTGCTGCTCCTCGACGAGCCGACCACCGGCATGGACGTGGAGGGCCGCCGCGAGTTCTGGGCCGCCATCCGCGCCGACGCCGCCGCAGGCCGCACCGTCGTCTTCGCCACGCACTACCTGGAGGAGGCCGACACGTACGCCGACCGCGTCGTGCTGGTCAGCCAGGGCCGGGTCGTCGCCGACGGCTCCACCGCCGAGGTGCGGAGCCTCGCGTCCGGCCGCACCGTGAGCGCGCGGATCGACGACGACGGCGACCGCGCCGCGGTCGCGGCCCGGCTGCGCGAGCTCCCCGCGGTCGACGCGATCGACCACCGCGGCGCGCGGCTCGTGGTGCGCACGCCCGACTCCGACGTCGTCGCCCGGTTCCTGCTCACGCAGACCGCCGCCCGCGACCTCGAGGTCGCCTCCGAGAACCTCGAGGACGCGTTCGTCGCCCTCACCACCACCGCGGCGCCCGGCGCCGCCCGGATCACCGACGGAGCCACCCGATGAGCGCCACCACCTCGACCGCCGGCGCGGCGCCGGCCGTCACGACGACCCGTGCCGCGCGGCCACGCATCCGCACCTCGGCCGCGGTGCGCACCTACCTGGCCCTCGAGCTGCGCCGTTCGCTGCGCAACCGGCGCACCCTGATCTTCTCGACGGTCATGCCGCCCGTCCTCTTCCTGATCTTCGGGCTGCAGGGCGACTACGCGAACCAGAGCACGGGGAACGGCAACGTCACCGGGTGGATCGCCGTCTCGATGGCGCTGTACGGCGCCATGGTGACGGCGACCGGCGGCGGGGCGAGCGTCTCCGTGGAACGTGCCCAGGGTTGGACCCGGCAGCTGCGCCTGACACCGCTGCGGCCGGCCGCGTACGTCGCGGTCAAGGTCGCCGGCTCGATGGTGCTGGGCGCGGCCTCCGTCGCCCTCACGCTCGTCGTCGCGGCCTTCACCGGGGCCCAGATGTCGGCGGGGGCCTGGGCGCTGTGCGCCCTGCTGGCCTGGGTGGGCTCCCTCGTGTTCGCGGCGTTCGGCCTGTTCATGGGCTATCTCCTGCCTGCGGAGAACGTCATGCAGATCCTGGGCCCGCTGCTCGCGCTGCTCTCGTTCGCCGGCGGCCTGTTCGTCCCACTCGGCGACGGCTGGTGGGCCACCGTGGCGCAGTTCTTCCCCACGTACGGGCTGGCCGCGCTGGTGCACGCGCCGCTCGGGGGCGACCTCGGGCCCGCGGCCGTCGTGAACGTGGTCGCCTGGGCCGCGATCTTCGCCGCGGGTGCCGCCTGGCGGTTCCGCAAGGACACGGCGCGGGTGTGAACGTCCAGGCCCGCCGCCTACCCGGGCGTGGCACGGTGGGGGACGTGACCTCGACGTCCCCCACCGTGCCGTCCGCCGGGCCCGCGGGCAGCGCCACGCCCGACCCCGCCGCTGCCGCCACGCCGGGCGCTCCGCCCTGGGCGCGGCGCCGCATCGGGCTGCTCGTGTCGGTCGTGTGGGTCGTCTTCCTCGCCGAGCCCTTCTCGGCGGCGCTCGACGCCGAGACCGTGGCGCTGCGCGTCGTCGGGGTGCTCGGCGTGCTCGGCGTGGGCGGGGTCTTCGCCGGGACGGTCCTGACGCTGCAGCGCCGGGGCCGGGTGCCGCGCCGCGCCGCCGTCGTCCTGATCGGGGTCCAGACGGCGTGCGTCGCACTGTCGTGCCTCGCCGCGCAGGAGCACGGCCTCGTCGGCCTCGTCTTCGTCTGTGTCACGGCGATCTACTCGCTCGGGGGGCGCGCCCCGCTGTGGATCCTCGCGGCGAGCATCGTCGTCATGCTCGTCCTGCCGCGGGTGCTGCCGGGCTGGTCGACGGAGGACGGCAACGCGCTGGCCGTCGTGCTGGCGAGCGCCGCCGTGTACGGGTTCACCCAGGTCATCGACCGCAACCGGCGCCTGATCGCCGCGCAGCAGGAGCTCGCCGACCTCGCCGTCGCCCGCGAGCGCGAGCGCATCGCGCGCGACATGCACGACGTGCTCGGCCACTCGCTCACCGTCATCTCCGTCAAGGCGGAGCTGGCGGCGAAGCTGCTGCGCGCCGCCGACGCACCGGCCACCGCGCCCGAGGAGCGCGCCGCGAGGGAGGTCGCCGACATCCAGGACCTCGCCCGCGGGGCGCTCACGGACGTGCGCGGCATGGTCGCCGGGTCCCACCAGGTGTCGCTGGTCGGGGAGCTGGCCGCGGCACGCTCGGCCCTGGACGCCGCCGGGATCGTCGCCGAGCTGCCGGGCGCCGTCGACGGCGTCCCCGCCGAGCACCGTGAGCTCTTCGCGTGGGTGCTGCGCGAGGGCACCACCAACGTGCTGCGGCACGCGGGCGCGTCGCGCGTGGTCGTGACCGTCACCGCCGACACGCTCGTCGTGGAGGACGACGGCCGCGGTCGCCCCGGCGAGCCCCCGGACGGCGGCCACGGGCTGGCGGGGCTCGCCGCTCGTGCCCGGCAGGCAGGCGCCGTGCTCGAGACGGGGCCCGGCGCGCTCGGCGGCTTCCGCCTCGCCGTGACCGTGCGCGGCAACGCGGCCCCGTCGGATGCCAGGATCGCCCCGTGATCCGACTGCTGCTCGCCGACGACCAGGCGCTCGTGCGCGGCGCGCTCGCCGCCCTCCTCGACCTGGAGGCCGACCTCGAGGTCGTGGCGCAGGTGGGCCGCGGCGACGAGGTGCTGGACGCCGCGCGGTCGTCGGCCGCGGACGTCGCCCTGCTGGACGTCGAGATGCCCGGCCTCGACGGCATCGCCGCCGCCGCGGCGCTGCGCCGGGAGCTGCCGGCGTGCCGCTCGCTCGTCGTGACCACGTTCGGCCGGCCCGGCTACCTGCGCCGCGCGCTCGACGCCGGCGCGAGCGGGTTCGTCGTGAAGGACACGCCCGCCGAGCAGCTCGCCGACGCCGTCCGCCGCGTGCACGCCGGGCTGCGCGCCGTCGATCCCGAGCTCGCCGTCGCGTCCCTGGCCGTCGGGGCGAGCCCGCTCACCGAGCGCGAGCGGCACGTGCTGGCCCTCGCGGCCGACGGCGGCACGGTCGCGCAGGTGGCGGCGGAGGCGTTCCTCTCCGAGGGCACCGTGCGCAACTACCTGTCCGCCGCGATCGGCAAGACGGGCGCGCGGACGCGGGCCGAGGCCGTGCGGATCGCGCAGGACAACGGCTGGCTCTGACCACCCCTGCGGGGCCGGGCGGGCGGGGGTGACGAACCTGACCGCGGGGGCCCGGCGGTGGTTTGCGACAATGGGGGACGTGACTTCCACCCTCGATCCTGTCAGCACGCCCGCGTCCGGCGACCTCGGCGCGGACGTGCCCGCCGCCGAGCGCGTCCTGCCGCCGCTGCAGATCGGGCCGATCACCGTGGACACCCCGGTGGTGCTGGCCCCGATGGCCGGCGTCACCAACCGCGCGTTCCGCACCCTGTGCCGCGAGGCCGGGGCGTCGCAGGGCTACGACCCCGGGCTGTACGTGGCGGAGATGGTCACCAGCCGCGCCCTCGTGGAGCGGAACGTCGAGTCGCTGCGGATCGTGACGTTCGGCGACGACGAGACGCCGCGCTCCGCCCAGGTCTACGGCGTCGACCCGGCCACCGTCGGTGCCGCGGTGCGGATCATCGCGGGCGAGGACCGGACCGACCACGTCGACCTCAACTTCGGCTGCCCCGTGCCCAAGGTGACGCGCAAGGGCGGCGGCTCCGCGCTGCCGTGGAAGCGGCAGCTCTTCACCGACATCGTGCGTGCCGCCGTCGAGGCCGCCGAGCCGCACGGCGTCCCCGTCACCGTGAAGATGCGCAAGGGCATCGACGACGACCACCTCACCTACCTCGAGGCCGGCCGCATCGCCGAGTCGCTCGGCGTCGCCGCGGTGGCGCTCCACGCCCGCACGGCCGCGGAGTACTACTCGGGCCAGGCCGACTGGACCGCGATCGCGCGGCTCAAGGAGGAGGTGCGCGGCGTCCCGGTGCTCGGCAACGGCGACATCTGGTCCGCCGAGGACGCGCTGCGCATGGTCGAAGAGACCGGGGCCGACGGCGTCGTCGTCGGGCGCGGCTGCCAGGGCCGCCCGTGGCTCTTCGCCGACCTCGCGGCCGCGTTCCACGGCACGACGACGCGCGTGCGGCCCGGCCTGCGCGAGGTCGCGAACACCATCTATCGGCACGGCGAGCTGATGATCGACTACTTCGACGGCGACGAGGGCAAGGGCATGCGCGACCTGCGCAAGCACATGGCCTGGTACCTCAAGGGCTACGTCGTCGGGGGAGAGGCGCGGCACGCGCTCGCGATGGTCTCCACGCTGGCCGAGCTGCGCGAGCGCCTCGACGCCCTCGACCTGGAGCAGGGCTACCCCGGCGAGGACGCCGAGGGGCCGCGCGGCCGCGCCGGCTCCCCGAAGCAGCCGCACCTGCCGTACGGCTGGCTCGACTCCCGCGACCTGGACGCCGAGTTCGAGGCCAAGCTCCGCGAGGCGGAGCTGAGCGTCAGCGGCGGCTGACCCCGCGAGATAGAGAGGTCCCCTCGGCGAGGGGACCTCTCTATCACGCGGATCAGGGCTCTCTATCTCGCGGTCAGGCGCGGAGCCAGACCGTGGTGTCGGCGGGGACGCGGGTCTGCGGGTCGGCGGAGCGGTCGGTCATGACCGGGCCGGAGGCGAGCAGCACCTCGGCGCCGCGGGGCAGGAGCACGGTCTCGCTGCCCAGGTTCGCCAGCACGACGACGTCGCGGTTGCGCAGCGCGACGACGTGCGGCGAGCCGGCCCAGGCGTCCAGCCACGCGAGCGCGCCCTGGCCCAGGCCCTCGGCCTTGCGCAGCGCGAGCGCGGCGCGGTACGTCTCGAACGTCGAGCCCGCGACGCCGTACTGGGCGTCGGCGGCGTACCGCGCGAACGACGCGGGCTGCGGCAGCCACGGCTCGCCGGCGGGTCCGAAGCCGAACCCGGGGGCGTCGGCCGCCCAGGGCAGCGGCACGCGGCAGCCGTCGCGACCGGCCTCCGCGCCGCCCGTGCGGAAGTGCCCCGGGTCCTGGCGGACCTCGTTCGGCAGGGAGGTGTGCTCGGGCAGGCCGAGCTCCTCGCCCTGGAAGAGGTACGCCGACCCGGGCAGGCCGAGCATGAGCAGGCTGGCGGCGCGGGCGCGGCGCAGGCCGAGCTCCTCGTCGGGCTGCGGGTCGGTGGCGAACACGCCGTTGACCTTGAGCGACGGGTCGGCGGAGCCGAGCCGCGACGGGTGGCGCACGACGTCGTGGTTGGACAGCACCCAGGTGGTGGGCGCGCCGACCTCGTCGTTCGCCCGGTACGACGCCTCGACGACGGTGCGCAGGGCCGCGGCGTCCCAGCCGGTGGTGAGGAAGGAGAAGTTGAACGCCTGGTGCATCTCGTCCGGGCGCACGTAGCGGGCCAGGCGGCTCAGCGGCTCCACCCACGCCTCGGCGACGAGGCAGCGGTCGCCGTCGTACTCGGCGAGAACCCGGTGCCAGGCGCGGTAGATCTCGTGCACGCCGTCCTGGTCGAACATCGGGCCCTGGTTGCCGGCGCCGGTGGAGCCGTCCTCGGGGGCGCCGGGGTCCACGTCACCGGTGCTCTCGTCGGCCGTGTCGTCGGCCGAACCCGCGACCATCTCGACGTGCCCGTCCCAGTCGGGCAGGCCGTCGGCCTTGATCATGCCGTGCGCGACGTCGACGCGGAACCCGTCGACGCCCCGGTCGAGCCAGAAGCGCAGCACGTCCTCGAACTCGGAACGCACCTCGGGGTTGGTCCAGTCGAGGTCGGGCTGCGTCGAGTCGAACAGGTGGAGGTACCACTGCCCGGGGGTGCCGTCGGGCTCGGTGACACGGGTCCAGGCGGGGCCGCCGAAGATCGACTGCCAGTTGTTGGGCTCCTGCGAGCCGTCGGCGCCGCGGCCGTCGCGGAACATGTACCGCGCCCGCTCGGGGGACCCGGGGGCGGCGGCGAGCGCCTGCTGGAACCAGACGTGCTGGTCGGAGGAGTGGTTGGGCACGAGGTCGACGATCACGCGGATCCCGCGGGCGTGGGCGCCGGCGAGCAGTTGGTCGAAGTCGGCGAGCGTGCCGAACAGCGGGTCGACGTCGCGGTAGTCGGCGACGTCGTAGCCTGCGTCGTTCTGCGGGGAGCGGTAGAACGGGGACAGCCAGACGGCGTCGACGCCGAGCGTCTCGAGGTGGTCCAGGCGGGCGGTCACGCCGGGGATGTCGCCGATGCCGTCGCCGTTCGCGTCGGCGAACGACCGTGGGTAGACCTGGTAGATCACGGCGTCGCGCCACCACTGCCGCGCGTCGCCGCTCCCGGCGTGCACGACGGCGCCGGTGCGGAGCAGGTCGGCCGACGTGGCGGCGGGGGCGGGCTGGGTGGAGGTCATCGCTGGCTTCCTCACCTGATCGGGGTCTGGGGTCGGCACGGTCGGTCGATCCGTGTCAGACCGTCGAGTGTAAGCGTTGCTGCAAGGGTTGCAGCAACGATCCCCGAAACGCCGCCTCTCAGCCCCTCGGCGCGGCCCCCGTGGAGCCCCGCACGACCAGCTCCGGCGCGAACAGCAGCTCGGTGCGGGTCGCCTGCTCGCCCTGGATCTCGGTCAGCAGCGCGCTCACGGTCGCCCGGGCCATGGCCTCGACCGGCTGCCGCACGGTCGTCAGGGGCGGCTCGGTGAACGCGATGAGCGGCGCGTCGTCGTACCCGACGACCGAGACGTCGTCGGGCACCGACAACCCGCGCGACCGCGCGGCCCGCACGGCCCCGAGCGCCATGAGGTCGGAGGCGCAGACGACGGCCGTGTGCCCGGCGTCGAGGAGCTCGGCGGCCGCGGCCTGCCCGCCCTCGAGCGTGTACAGGCTGGAGCGCACGTGCTCGCGCGCCTCCGCCTCGTCGTCGGCCAGGCCGTGCCGCACGAGCGCGGCGAGGAAGGCGGCGAGCTTGCGGCGCGAGGGCACGTACCGCTCCGGGCCGATGGCGAGGCCGATCCTGCGGTGGCCCAGGGTGACCAGGTGCTGCACGGCGACGTCCACGCTCGCGGCGTCGTCGGGCGAGACGAACGGCGCGTCGATCCCCGGCGCGTAGCCGTTGACCAGCACGATCGGTACGCCCTGGCTGCGCAGCATCGAGTAGCGGGTGTGGTCCGCGCGGGTGTCCGCGTGCAGGCCCGAGACGAAGACGATGCCGTCGACGGAGTGGTCCACGAGGGTGCTCACGTACTCGTCCTCGGTGGTGCCGCCCGGCGCCTGTGTGCACAGCAGCGGCGTGTAACCGCGCTGGGCGAGGATCGACTCGATCGCCTGCGCGAAGGCGGGGAACACGGGGTTCGTCAGCTCGGGGACGATGAGGCCGACGAGGCCGGCGGAGCGGCCGCGGAGCACCGACGGGCGCTCGTACCCGAGGACGTCGAGGGCGGCGAGCACGGCCTGCCGGGTGGAGCTGGCGACCCCGGGCTTGCCGTTCAGCACGCGGGACACGGTGGCCGTCGACACGCCTGCCTGCTCCGCCAGGTCGCTCAGTCGGGTTCGCACCCGAGGAATCGTAGGGGACACGGGACCTCCTCGTCCTGGGGTGGGACGCCGGCGGGACGGTCGCCGGTCGCCTGCGCGCTGCCTCCTGGTTGCCGCGCGTTGCTGAAAAGTTATCGCAAGATCTTGCATACGGCTGCAACGGTCCGTACGTTGTGGGCATCAAGGGCCCCGCGACGAGCGCGTCGCGTGGGTCGTCCACCGATGACAGCTGGGAGTAACCACGATGCGAAGGAGCATCCTTCTCGCCTCGGCCCTGGCCACCACCCTGGCCCTGACGGCGTGCGGCAGCGGCGAGCCGAGCGGCGACTCGAGCGCCGACGCGGACGCGAGCGCCAAGCCCTCGGCCTCGGGCTCGCTGACGGTCTGGGTCGACGAGACCCGCGAGGCCGCCGTCCAGTCCGCCGCGGAGGCGTACGAGGCGGAGTCCGGCGTCGACGTCGAGATCGTCCAGAAGAACTTCGAGGACATCCGCGCCGACTTCCTCGCCCAGGTGCCCACCGGCGAGGGCCCCGACATCACCGTCGGCGCCCACGACTGGCTCGGCAAGTTCACCGCGAACGGCGTGGTCGCGCCGATCGAGCTCGGCGACAAGGCCGGCGACTTCATCCCGGTGTCGGTGGAGGCGTTCACCCAGGACGGCCAGGTCTACGGCCTGCCGTACGCGATCGAGAACATCGCGCTCATCCGGAACACGGAGCTCGCCCCCGAGGCGCCGGCGACCTACGACGACATGATCGCCGCGGGGAAGAAAGCCGGCACCAAGTTCCCGTTCCTCATCCAGTCGGACGGCGACAAGGGCGACCCGTACACGTACTACCCCTTCCAGACGTCGTTCGGCGCCCCGGTCTTCGAGCAGAACGAAGACGGCTCGTTCCGCCCGGAGCTCGCCCTCGGCGGCGAGAACGGCGAGGCCTTCGCCACCTGGCTCGGCGAGCAGGGCGAGGAGGGCAACCTCAGCACCGACATCTCGTACGACATCGCGGTCGAGGCGTTCGCCAAGGGGCAGTCGCCGTTCGTCATCGGCGGGCCGTGGATGCTCGAGCAGTTCAAGGACATGAAGCTGTCGATCGACCCGATCCCGGCGCCCGGCGACCAGCCCGCGCAGCCGTTCGTCGGCGTCCAGGGCTTCTACGTGAGCGCGCAGAGCAAGAACGCGCTGCTCGCGAACGACTTCCTCGTCAACTACATGTCGACGCCCGAGGCGCAGACGGCCCTGTTCGAGGCCGGCGGCCGCCCGCCGGCGCTCGTCGAGGCCGCGGACGCGGCGTCCGAGGACCCGCTGGTCGCAGGGTTCCGTGAGGTCGGCGCCTCCGCCGTGCCGATGCCGTCCATCACGGAGATGGACTCGGTCTGGTCCTTCTGGGGCGTCACCGAGGCCAGCATCATCTCGGGCAAGGCCGACGACCCGGTCAAGGCCTGGAACAAGATGGTCTCCGACATCGAGGGTGCGCTCGGCTGATGTCGCGTGCCCGCTTCAAGGGCGCCGAGGCCGGCTCCGGGACCTTCTCCGGAGCCGGCTTCGCCGTCAAGCTCGTGCTCATCGCGCTCGTGGACGCGCTCGGCGTCTTCGGCGTGCTCGCCGCGTGGCGTGCCGGGTCGTGGGGCATCCTCGCGGCCATGGTGGCGCTGCTCGCCGCCGCGAACTGGGTGTACTTCACCAAGCGCTCCCTGCCGCTGAAGTACATCCTGCCGGGGCTGGCGTTCCTGCTCGTCTACCAGGTGTACGTCGTCGGCTACACCGGCTACGTGGCGTTCACCAACTACGGCGACGGCCACAACTCCACCAAGGAGCAGGCGGTCGACGCCCTCCTGGTGCAGAACGAGCGTCGCGTCGAGGGCTCGCCCGCGCTGCCGCTGACGGTCGTGGAGGACGGGGACGGCGAGCTCGGCTTCGCCGTCGTCGAGGACGGCGCCGTGGAGGTCGGCACGGCCGAGGAGCCGCTCGCGGCGGCTCCCGACGCGACGATCGACGCCGGCGCGGTGACCGAGGTGCCGGGCTGGACGGTGCTCGACCGCGCGACCGTGCTGCAGCGGCAGGACGAGGTCACCACGCTGCGGGTGCCCGTGTCCGACGACGCCGCCGACGGCTCGGTGCGCACCCAGGACGCCCGGACGGGGTACGTCTTCCAGCCGGTGCTGGAGTACGACGAGACCGCCGACACGATGACCGACACGTCGACCGGCGTGGTCTACACGCCGAACGACGAGGGGCAGTTCGAGTCCGCCGACGGCGAGACGCTGCCGGTGGGCTGGCGGGTCACGGTGGGCTTCGAGAACTTCGCGACGGCGTTCGGCGACGAGCGGTACGCGGGGCCCTTCGTCAAGATCCTGCTGTGGACGTTCGCGTTCGCGGTGCTGTCGGTGGTCACCACCTTCGCGCTGGGGATGTTCCTGGCGATGGTCTTCAACGACCCGCGCCTGCGGGGCCGCAAGATCTACCGGACGCTGATGATCCTGCCGTACGCGATGCCGGGGTTCCTCGCGGCGCTGCTGTGGTCCGGGATGCTCAACAAGAGCTTCGGCGTGATCAACCAGGTGCTGCTGGGCGGGGCCGCGATCCCGTGGCTCACGGACCCGTGGCTGGCAAAGCTGTCGGTGCTCGGGGTAAACCTGTGGCTCGGCTTCCCGTACATGTTCCTCATCTGCACGGGCGCCCTGCAGTCGCTGCCCGGTGACGTGTACGAGGCGGCGCGGATCGACGGCGCCGGCAAGTGGCGCACGTGGCGTTCGATCACGATGCCGCTGCTGCTGGTGGCCACCGCCCCGCTGCTCATCTCGAGCTTCGCCTTCAACTTCAACAACTTCACGCTGATCAAGATGCTGACGGGCGGCGGGCCACGGTTCGACGACGCGTCGGTGCCGCTGGGGCACACGGACATCCTCATCTCGATGGTCTACAACGTGTCCGGCCTCGACGGCTCCGCGCCGCGTGACTACGGGCTCGCCAGCGCGCTGTCCATCGTGATCTTCGTGGTGGTCGGGGTCATCTCCGCCATCGCGTTCCGCCAGACCCGCAAGCTCGAGGAGCTGAGCTGATGACGACGTCGACCGACCGCGCGAGCTCGCCCGCGGCGACGGGCGCGGGGGAGCAGGTGCTGCGGCACCGGATGAAGCCGGGTCGCTGGGCCCGCGAACTGGGCTGGCGACACATCGTCGGCGTCCTGGCGGTGCTGTACGCCGTCTTCCCGATCGTGTACGTGGTGTCCGCCTCGCTGTCGCCGAGCGGCACCCTCACGGGGTCGAACGAGCTGTTCGCGCAGGTCAGCGGAGTGAACTACGCCGACCTGGGGAACACGAAGTTCTGGACCTGGATGGGCAACACGCTGGTCATCGGCGTCGCGACGGCCGTGGGCACCGTGCTCATGGGCGCGGCGGCGGCCTACGCCTTCTCCCGGTTCCGGTTCGCGGGGCGGCGCCTGGGGCTGACGTCGCTGCTGATTATCCAGATGTTCCCGCAGATGCTCGCGTTCGTCGCGATCTTCCTGCTGCTGATCTCGCTCGGCGAGGTCGTGCCGGCACTGGGCCTCAACTCGAAGCTGGCGCTCATCTGCGTCTACCTCGGCGGCGCCCTGGGCGTGAACACGTTCCTCATGTACGGGTTCTTCAACACCGTGCCGCGGGAGCTCGACGAGGCGGCGAAGATCGACGGCGCCTCGCACGCCCAGGTGTACTGGACGATCATCCTGCGCCTGGTGACGCCGATCCTCGCCGTCGTGGCGCTGCTGAGCTTCATCAGCACGTTCGGGGAGTTCATCATCGCCCGGGTGGTGCTCCAGTCGGAGTCCAACTGGACGCTGGCCGTGGGGCTGTACGGCTGGGTGTCGTCGCTGCTCGAGGCCAACTGGGGCCTCTTCGCCGCGGGCGCCGTCCTGTCCGCGATCCCTGTGCTCGCGCTGTTCCTCTTCCTGCAGAAGTACATCGTGGGCGGCCTGACGGCGGGCTCCGTCAAGGGCTGACCCGCGCTCGGCCCCGGCGGCCGCCACGAGGTTCGCGCGGATCCGTCCGCGATCCACCCGCGATCCTTGTGGCGGCCGTCACAGCACGGTCCTAGCCTGGGCGACATGACCGACGACTCGCGCTCCTACTCCCCGGACCTCGCGCGTCTCACCGACGCCGCCGACGACTCGTTCTCCGTGCGCCGTGCGTACGGCGAGCCCTACGAGCACCAGGGCCAGCTGATCATCCCCGTCGCCAAGGTGTGGGGCGGCATCGGCACCGGCTCCGGCGGCGGTGCCGGCAACGGCTCCGCGAACGGCGCCGGCACCGGGTCGGGCAGCGGCTCCGGCCGCGGCACCGGCCAGGGCAAGGGCGACGGCAGCGCCCCGGGCTGGCGCCGGTCGTTCAGCGTCGGCTCGGGCGGGTCCGACGCCGCCGCCGACGAGCCCGCCGACACGACGGAGGCAGGCGCCGCACCGCGCGGCAGCGGGTCCGCGCACGGCGACGCCTCGGGCGAGGCACAGGGCGACGCCAAGGGCGAGCTGCAGGGCGAGGCCCACGGCGAGGGGCACGGCGAGGGCGGCGGCGGGGGCGGCGGCTACGGGCTGCGCGTCAAGCCGCTGGGCGTCTTCGTGGTCTCGGCCGAGGGCACGCGCTACCAGCCGGTGCTGGACCTCAACAGGGTGATCCTCGGCGGACAGGTCGTCGGGATCGCCATCGCGCTCGCCGCCGGGTGGGCGATCGGGCGGCGCCGCCGCTGACGCACGGCCTCCTGCGGTCCCCACGGCGGGGACGACGGTTCGGATGGCGTACGTTCTGCGGCCCAGAACGTACGCCATCAGAACCATCGACGGGAGATCCATGCTGCTCGACCAGGCCCACCACGACGGCTCCGCGCTGTTCGCCCCGACCACGACGCCGGCGCTCGGCGACGAGGTCACGGTGCGCGTACGGGTGCCCAAGGGGGCGGGCGTGCGCGACGTCCGCGTCCGGACCGTGCGCGACGGCGAGCCCCGCCTGCTGGCCGCCCGCCGCGACGGCGGCGACGCGCACGAGGACTGGTATGCGGCCGACGTCGTCGTGCACCACCCGGTGACGTCCTACCGGTTCTTCCTCGACGTGCCCGGCGGCTACCGCTGGCTCGACGGGCGCGGGGTGCACGACCGTGAGGTGCCCGACGCCGCGAGCTTCCGCCTCACGACGCACGCCCCGGCCCCCGGGTGGCTGCGCGACGGGCTCGCCTACCAGGTCTTCCCCGACCGCTTCGCGCGCTCCGCCGCCGCGGACGGTCGCCCGACGCCCGGCTGGGCGGTCCCCGCCGCATGGGACGACGAGCCCGCAGGCTCGGGCGCGCTCGCGGGCACGCAGCTCTTCGGAGGCGACCTCGACGGCGTCGCCCTGCACCTCGACCACCTGCAGGCGCTGGGCGTCCGCACCCTGTACCTCACGCCAGTCTTCCCAGGTCGGTCGAACCACCGGTACGACGCCGCGACCTTCGACCACGTCGACCCGCTGCTCGGCGGCGACGCGGCGTACGCGCGCCTGGCCCGGGCCGTGCACGCGCGCGGGATGCGCCTCATGGGCGACGTGACGACCAACCACACCGGCGACGGGCACGAGTGGTTCGCCCGCGCCCTCGAGGATCCGGCGTCGCCCGAGCGCGACCTGTACCTGTGGGACGACGGCGGGCCGGACGTCGTGCGGCCCGACCGGTCCGGGGGCGGCGACCCCTACGTCGGCTGGCTCGGGCACGGCTCGCTGCCGAAGCTCGACTGGGCGGCCGAGGAGACGTGGCGGCGCATGGTCACCGGGGACGACGCCGTGATCGCGCGGTACCTGCGCGAGCCGTTCGCCCTCGACGGGTGGCGCGTGGACGTGGCCAACATGACCGGCCGGCGGGGGAGCGAGGACCGCACCCACGCCGTCGCGCGGGCGCTTCGCGACCGCATCCTCGCCGAGCGGCCCGACGGCGCGCTGGTCGCGGAGCACTTCCACGACGCGGCCGCGGACCTGGCCGGCGACGGCTGGCACGCGAACATGAACTACGCCGGGTTCACCCGCCCCGCCTGGTCGTGGCTGGTGCCCGAGGGCTCCGACGTCCCGTTCCTCGACCTGCCCGTGCCGGTGCCGCGCCGCCCGGCCGCCGCGATGGTGGAGACGATGCGCGAGGTCGCGGCCCTGGTGCCCTGGGGCGTCACGGCGAACCAGTGGAACATGCTCGGCTCGCACGACACCCCGCGGTTGCGCTCGATCGTCGGCTCGCGGGAGCTGGTCGAGGTCGCGGCGACGATGCTGTTCACCTACCCGGGGGCGCCCGTGGTGTTCGCGGGCGACGAGGTGGGCGCCACGGGCACGAACGGCGAGCACGCCCGCACCACGATGGCCTGGGACCAGGCCGCGCGCGGCGGCGGCCCGCGGTGGGACGCCGCGACGCTCGACGTCTACCGGCGGCTGTCCGCGCTGCGCTCGTCGTCGGGCGCCCTGCGCGACGGCGGCCTGCGCTGGGCGGCGGTGCACGACGACGCGGTGGCGTACCTGCGCGAGACACCCGGCGAGCGGGTGCTCGTCGTGCTGGCGCGTGCGCCGTGGCCGGGCGTGCGCCTGCCGGGACACCTGCTCGCGCCCGGCGCCGCACCCGAGGTGCTGTACGGCGACCTCGCCGTCCGCGCGACCGCGGACGGCGTGGACGTCGCCGGCGACGGCCCGGGCGTCGCCGTCGTCCGCCTCGCCTGACCGGTCGTGGGAGCATCGACCCCGTGACCCGCGACCCGCACGGTGACCTGGACCGCATCGCCGTCATCTCCGACGTGCACGGCAACCTCGGCGCGCTGGAGGCCGTGCTCGCCGACATCGCCGCCCGAGGGATCGCCCGCGTGATCAACCTCGGCGACGACGCCGGGAAGGGGCCGCGCGGGAGCGCCGTCGTCGACCGGCTGCGCGAGGTGTGCGAGACGGACGTCCGCGGCAACTGGGACGACTTCCTGCCCGGGATCGCGGACGACGCCGACGACGGGCTGGTGTGGTGGCGCGACGAGCTGCGCCCCGACCAGCGCGAGTGGCTCGCCGCCAAGCCGCGGTGCCACGACCTGCTGCTGTCGGGCCGTCGGGTGCGGCTGTTCCACGCGTCGGCGACGAGCGTGCACACGCGGGTGCATTTCCACCACACGCCGGAGGAGTTCGCGGGCATGTTCGCGACGACGGAGCTCACGGGCCCCGGCCCGGAGCCGAGCGTCGTGGGGTACGGCGACGTCCACGACGCCTACCTCGAGACGTACCGCGGCCGCACGCTGTTCAACACGGGCAGCGTGGGCAACCCCCTGGACGACCCGACGCCCGTCTACGCGATCCTCGAGGGCGTGGCGGACTCCCCGGACCCGGCGCCGTTCGGCATCCAGCACGTGCGCGTGCCGTACGACGTCGAGGCAGAGCTCGCCGTCGCGCGCGAGCGGGGCATGCCGCTGTACGCGGAGTGGGCCCAGGAGCTGCGGACCGCCGTCTACCGGGGCCGCGCCGTCGCCCAGGCCTGAGGTGTGGGTGCCGGTCGTTAGGCTTCGGACGTGCAGACGTTCGAGCAGGGCGCTTTCGACGCCGACGTGCTGGGCCCGGCGGCGCGCCCGGACACGGGTGAGGAGTGGCTCGGGTCGTACACGGACGCGGACACCGAGCGCTGGTACGCGGAGCCGCCCAAGTCGAAGCACAGGACGGCGTTCGAGCGCGACCGCGCCCGCGTCGTGCACTCCTCGGGTCTGCGCCGCCTCGGCGCGAAGACTCAGGTGCTGGGGCCGGGCAGCGACGACTTCGTGCGCACGCGGCTGACGCACTCGCTCGAGGTGGCCCAGGTGGGCCGGGAGATGGGGCGCGCGCTCGGCTGCGACCCTGACCTCGTGGACACCGCGTGCCTCACGCACGACCTCGGCCACCCGCCGTTCGGGCACAACGGGGAGCGGGCGCTCGCCGAGGTCGCGGAGGGCATCGGCGGCTTCGAGGGCAACGCCCAGACGCTGCGGCTCCTCACGCGGCTGGAGCCCAAGATCTTCGCCGGCGACGGGTCGCCGCGCGGCCTCAACCTCACGCGCGCCAGCCTGGACGCCAGCGTGAAGTACCCCTGGGCTTTCGGCGCCGGCCCCGCGCGCCCGGACGGCGCCCCGACGCCGAAGTTCGGCGTCTACCCCGACGACCGGCCGGTCTTCGAGTGGTTGCGGCGAGGGGCGCTCGGCAGCCGCGTGCGGTGCATGGAGGCGCAGGTCATGGACCTCGCCGACGACATCAGCTACTCGGTGCACGACGTCGAGGACGCGGTCGTGGGCGGGCGCCTCGACCTGCGGGTGCTCGACGACGCGGACGAGCGGGCGCGCGTCACCGCGCACGTGCGCGCCTGGTACGGGAGCTGGCACGAGCCGGACGACATCGACGCGGCGCTGTGCCGACTGCGGGACACCGGCTACCTGGTGACGGACTTCGACGGCTCGCGACGTGCGCTCGCCCGCCTCAAGGACGCGACGAGCCAGCTCATCGGCCGGTTCAGCGGGGCGGCCCAGGACGCGACGCGCGAGGTGTTCGGCGACGGACCGCTCACCCGCTACGTGGCCCGGCTCGTCGTGCCGCAGGAGACGGCGGACGAGATCCTCGCCCTCAAGGGCGTCGCCGTCGCCTACGTCATGGCGCCGCGCGAGTCCGAGCCGGTGTACGGCGCCCAGCGCGAGGTCGTCGCCGAGCTGGTCGACGTCCTGGCGGACCGCTCCCCCGACGCCCTGGAGGCGCCGTTCGCCGCCGACTGGCGGAGCGCGGCCGACGACGGCGCGCGGCTGCGCGTCGTCGTCGACCAGGTCGCGTCGCTCACGGACGTCTCGGCCCTGCAGTGGCACGAGCGGCTCGTGCGGCGGGGCTGACGCCGGCGGTCGTCAGGACTGCCCGGCCATCCACGCGTCGCTGGCGCGCTGGACGTCCTCGGGCGTGACGTCGTCGGCCACCTGGGCGAAGAACCACCGGTGCCCGGCGGGGCAGCGCACGGCCGCCTGCCGGAACCCCGGGAACCAGTCGCCGGGCTCCTGCGTGCTCGTCGCGCCCGCGGCGACCGCACGGGCGTGCGCGGCGTCGGCGTCGTCCACGTTGAGCGTGAACGAGCCGGTGGTGGCGCCGTCGGCCTCCGGCGCCACCGCGCCCTCGGCCGGGAAGGCGGCGGCCACGGTGAACGTGGAGCTGCCCTGGGGGGTCGAGATCCGCAGGTCGGAGTGGATGATCGCGTCCCCCGCGGTGATCGTGTCGATCACCTCGGCGCCGAGGCCGGCGACGTAGAAGTCGATGGCGGCGCGCGGGTCGGCGACCGTGAGGTTCGGGTGCAGCGGTGACAGGTCCATGGCTCTCCCTCCAGCGGGCGTCCGGGCGGTCCCGGCGTTCGCTCCCCATGCTGGTGTCGGAGGGTGGGGGCAGTCTTGGAGGAATGCGACAGGTGTTCGAAAAGAGCGCGGTCGGCGCGGGTTTCCGGGCCCCGACGGCGACCACTCGGGGGCTGGTCGACCCGGCCGCGGCCCGCGGCGGGTTCGAGCTCGTGCGCCTGGACCCGGCTCACGACCTGGCGGACCTCGTGGAGCGGCACTGGATCGTCCGGTGGGACCTGCCGCCCGGGGCGGAGTTCACGCAGGTCGTGATCCCGCACCCGAACGCCAACGTGGTCGCCGAGACGGACGGGTTCGCCGTGCACGGGATCCCCGGCGGCCTGTTCTCGCGGACCCTGCGAGGGGCGGGCGCGGTACTGGGCACCAAGCTGCGCCCCGGTGCGCTGCGGGTGCTGGTGGGCGGCCCGGGCGCGCTGCGTCCCGGCCTCGTCGTGCCGGCCGCGGCCGCGCTCCCCGGCCCGCGGGGCCCGTCCGCGTCCGACGTCGAGGACGCGGGCCGCCGGGCGGTGGCCGCCGCGCGGGCGGGCGACGACGAGGCGGCCGTCGCTGCCGTCACCCCGGCGCTGCGGGCCGCAGCCGACGGGCGGCGGACGCCGCGCTCCGCGCTCGCGCTCGACCGGGTCGCCCGGGTCCTGGGTGCGGTGGTCGCGGGGGAGCTGGGGCCGGACGCCGGGGTCGCCGACCTCGCCGCGCTGGTCGGGACGTCGCCGCGGTCGTTGCAGCGGCTCTTCGCCGACTGGGTGGGCGTCAGCCCCAAGTGGGTGCTGCAGCGCCACCGCGTCCACCTGGCCGCCGACCTGCTGGCGGCGGACCCCGCGCTGCCGCTCGCCGACCTGGCCGGCGCCGTGGGCTACTACGACCAGGCGCACCTCGGCGTCGACTTCGCGCGCGCCCTCGGGACGACGCCGGCCGCCTACGCGCGGCGCTGCGCGGACTCCCTCGGCCGGCTCGCCCGGGCCTAGACTGCGCACGTGGCGGGACTGATCAAGCGCGAGGATGTCGAGGCGGTACGGGAACGCGCACGGATCGAGGAGATCGTCTCCGCCCACGTCACCCTCAAGCCCGCGGGCGTCGGGTCGCTCAAGGGTCTGTGCCCCTTCCACGACGAGCGCTCGCCGTCGTTCCACGTGCGCCCGGGCGTCGGCCGCTGGCACTGCTTCGGCTGCGGCGAGGGCGGCGACGTCATCTCGTTCGTGCAGAAGATCGACGGGATGGGTTTCACCGACGCCGTCGAGTACCTCGCCGACCGTGCGGGCGTGCAGCTGCGTTACGAGGACTCCCGCACCGGCGCGGCCGCCGACCGCGGCCCGCGCGAGGAGCCGGGCCGGCGCCAGCGCCTGATCGAGGCGCACCGGGTGGCCGCCGAGTTCTACACCGAGCAGCTCTTCGGACCGGGGGCGCAGGCCGGCCGGGCGTTCCTCGCGGAGCGCAGCTTCGACCGCGCCGACGCCGAGCACTTCGGCGTGGGCTACGCCCCGACGGGCTGGGACGCGCTGCTGCGCCACCTGCAGGGGCGGGGCTTCACTCAGGCCGAGCTCGTCGCGTCCGGGCTGGTCAGCGAGGGGCAGCGCGGCATCTACGACCGGTTCCGCGGCCGCCTCGTGTGGCCCATCCGCGACGTCACCGGCGCGGTGATCGGCTTCGGCGCCCGCCGCCTGTACGACGACGACCAGGGCCCGAAGTACCTCAACACCCCCGAGACGTCGCTCTACAAGAAGTCCCAGGTGCTGTACGGGATCGACCTGGCCAAGAAGGCCATCGCGCAGGGCAAGCGGGTCGTGATCGTCGAGGGGTACACCGACGTCATGGCCGCCCACCTGTCCGGGGTGGACTCGGCGGTGGCGACCTGCGGCACCGCGTTCGGCGGCGACCACGCCAAGGTCGTGCGCCGGCTGCTCGGCGACACCACGGCGGGCGGCGGGCTGCAGCTCGCGTCGGGGGCGTCGCTGGGCGGCGAGGTGATCTTCACGTTCGACGGCGACGCGGCGGGCCAGAAGGCCGCGGTGCGTGCGTTCGGCGAGGACCAGCGGTTCCACGCCCAGACGTTCGTCGCCGTCGAGCCCGGCGGCATGGACCCGTGCGAGCTGCGGATGGCCCGGGGCCCCGAGGCCGTGCGGGCCCTGGTCGACGGGCGCCAGCCGCTCTTCGAGTTCGTCATCCGCACCACCCTCGACACGTTCGACCTCGACACGGTCGAGGGGCGGGTCGGGGCGCTGCGCGCGGCTGCGCCGCTCGTCGCGGGAATCCGCGACCGGTCGATGCAGCTCGGCTACTCCCGCTCGCTGGCGCGCTGGATCGGCATCGACACCGAGGACGTCCGCCGCGAGGTCGCGCGCGCCGCGTCGACGCCGGCGCGCGGCGGCCGCGGGGACCAGCGCCAGGACCAGCGCCGCGACGTGCGCCCCGGGCCCGAGGCCGCCCCCGTGACGCCGGTCCTCGCCGCGCCGGACCCGCGCGACCCCGTCGCGAGGCTCGAGCGCCAGGCGCTGATCGTCGTCCTGCAGTACCCCCAGCACGTGCCCGCGACGTTCGACGAGCTGGGCGAGGACGCGTTCGGCGTCCCCGCCTGGCGTGCGGTGCACGACGCCGTGCGCGCCGCGGGCGGTGTCGCGGCCGGGCGCGAGGTGGGCGGCGGCCGGTGGGTCGAGGCCGTGACCGAGCAGGCGCCCGAGACCGTCGCGCCGCTGGTCACCGAGCTGGCGGTCGCCCCGGTGCCGGAGGACCGCGAGGCGGTCATCGGTGCCTACGTGGCCGACGTCGTGCGCGCGCTCGTGGACCTCGGCCTCACGCGCCGCATCGCGGACGCGAAGAGCCGCCTGCAGCGCCTCGACCAGGAGAAGGAGCCTGAGGCGTTCCAGCAGGCCTTCACCGACCTGCTCGCCATCGAGCAGCAGCGGCGCACGCTGCGGGAGCGCAGCGAGTCCTGACGTCCTCCCTGGACCGTCACAGGCTCCGCGTGAGGAACAGCGCGTCGCCGTGGACGTCGTCCGGATCCACGCGGCCGGACTCCACGAAACCCACCTTGGCCAGCACCCGCAGGGACGCGACGTTCCAGTCGCGGACGGTCGACCACAGGCGCCGGTAGCCCGACGCCCGGGCCCAGCCGACGACGGCCCCCGCGGCCTCCGTCGCGTACCCGGCGCCCCAGGTGCGCCGGAGCAGCTCGTAGGCCACCTCGGGCTCGTGGGGCCCGACGACGCCGTCGATCAGGCCGCAGTACCCGATCACGTCGCCCTCGCCCCGACGCTCCACGGCCAGCAGGCCGAGCCCCGGCGCGCGGGTGCCCTCGCGGATCCACCCCACCATCTCGTCCAGCGTGGGCCGCCCCGCCTCGTCGAGACGGCGGTGCGGGGGGACGCGCGGGTCGCGCTCGCCCCACAGCTCGCGCTGGACGCCGGCCTCCTCGACGCGCCAGGGCCGCAGCAGCAGCCGCTCGGTCTCGAGCACGGTCTCCGGCCCCCGCGCCGACAGGACTCCCATCCGCCGACCCTAGCGGCCCGCGGACGGGAGCCCCGACGGAGCCTCAGGTCACCGCAGGTGCCGCGCGAAGAACCGCGCCGCGTCGTCACCGGCGAACGCGGGGACGCCGGTGTGGCCGCCCAGGTTGGCCTGCAGCGTCTTCTCCGTCGAGCCGAAGGCGTCGAACAGGTCCAGAGCCGCCTGCCGGTCGTTGCCCTCGTCGTCCCACTGCAGCAGGACGTGCACGGGGATCGTGACGCGCCGGGCCTCCTCGACCGTGGACCGGGGTACGTAGCTCCCGGCGAAGAGCCCTGCGGCCACGATGCGCGGCTCGACCACCGCCAGCCGGACGCCGACGGCGATCACGCCGCCCGAGTACCCGACGGGCCCGTCGATCTCGGGCAGGGCGAGGAGCGCGTCGAGGGCGGACCGCCATTCCGGGACCGCCTGGTCGACCAGCGGGAGGACCAGCCGGTCGACGACGTCGTCGGGGACCGGCTCGCCGGCGGCGAGCACGCGGCGCAGGTCGGCTCGCGCCTGGTCGGCGCCCGGGAGGGGAGGACGGTCGCCGGCGCCGGGGCCCTCCAGGGCGACCGTCGCGAAGCCGTCGGAGGCGGCATGCCGGGCGCGGCCCACCAGCCGGGGGTACATCCGGTCCATGCCGAGGCCGCCGGGCTGGCCGAGCAGGATCAGGGGAGCGGGGTCCGACGGCGTGGCGGACGGCGGCGTCCAGAGGACGCCGGGGATCTCGGGGGCGTCGTCGAGGGTGAAGCGGCGTTCGATGACGCCGTCGTCGAGCTGCTGCTCGGCGGTGAAGGTCACGGTGGAGCCCGATGTCGAGCCCGGTGTCGAGCTGGGGGTGGCGTTCATGGTCGGCCTCTCGGGGAGTGCTGAGCGAACGGCGCTCCCGGGCGACCTATCGCCCGACCATGACTCCGCGGAGGAGCACCTGTGTCGATACGTTCACGGGTACCACCTCCTTGCTCTGTCTCGCACGGCCTCCGGGAGGCTAGCAGCGAGCGAGGCGCGTCCTCAACGAGTTGTCGGTCACGGTCACGGCCCCGGTGTCGGGCGGTTCGGCTCCCACCTGGGACCGCGCGGTCATGGGCTGGACGCCGCCTGCGCAGCCCTGATGAGGGTCAGGCCGTCGCCGCGGCGCGGGCGCGGCGCTCGCGTGCCTCCCGCAGGTCGGCCGGCATGAGCGTGGCGAGCACCACCAGCACCCCGGCCACGACCACCAGGAGCACGAAGACGAGGTGGATCGCGGACATCAGCCCCGGGCCCACCGGGGTGCCGTCCGGGCCCAGCGTGGTGCGCGCGTTGACGATCGCGCCGCACACGGCCACGCCCACGGCGGACCCGAGCGACCGCGCGAACATGTTGGTGCCGGTGACGGCGCCGCGCTCGGTGAACGACGCCTGCGACTGCGCGGCGATGAGCGTCGGCACCGCCGTGAGGCCCATGCCCGAGCCGATGACGAAGCACGCGGCGGCGACGCCCAGCACCGACGTCGAGGACCCGAGCAGCAGCGTGAGCGTCGTGCCCACCACGACGAGCGACGTGCCGATCATCGCCGTATACCGGAAGCCGATGCGCAGGTAGAGGCGTCCTGCGTTGGAGGCGGAGAGCGGCCAGCCGATGGTCATCGCTGCCAGCGCGAAGCCGGCGACGAGCGGGCCGGTGCCCAGCACGCCCTGGGCGTAGATCGGCACGTAGGTGGACAGGCTGAGCACGACGACGCCGACGAGCAGCGACACGGTCGTCGAGACGCCGACGACGCGGCGGCGCAGGATGGCGAGGTCCACGATCGGGTGCCTGGAACGGCGGGCCTGCACCGCGAAGGCGGCGAGCAGCAGCACGGCGACGGAGAAGACCACGACCGACGGCAGCGAGCCCCAGTCCCACCGCGTGCCGCCCTCGAGCAGCCCGAGCAGCAGCATCGTGCTGCCGCCGGCGAGCAGCGCGGCGCCGAGGTAGTCGATCGGCTCCCGTGCGCCCGTACGCGGGGCCTCGTGGTAGCGGCGCGCCAGCATCCAGGCGGCGAGCGCGCACAGCGGGATGTTGACCCAGAAGATCCAGCGCCAGCTCACGAACTGGGAGAACACGCCACCGAGCGTCGGCCCGACGACGGCGGAGATCGCCCACACGGACGCGAGGTAGCCCTGGGTCTTCGCCCGCTCCTCCAGCGTGTAGATGTCCGCGGCGATCGTCATCGACACCGGCATGACCGCCCCCGCGCCGAGCCCCTGCACCACGCGCCCGGCGATCAGCACGCCCATCGTCGGGGCCGCGCCGGCGAGCACCGACCCGGCGAAGAACAGCGCGACGCCGGCGAGCATCAGCCGCTTGCGGCCGAGCACGTCCGCCAGCCGCCCGAACACCGGTGTGCTCACGGCCTGGGCCAGCAGGTACGTGGAGAACAGCCACGGCAGCTGGTCGAACCCGCCCAGCTCTCGCGCGATGGTCGCCGACGCGGTGGCGATGATCGTGGCGTCGAGCGCGACGAGCGCCGTCGAGAGCATCAGGGACAGCAGGATGGGGCCGCGCTCGGAGCGCAGGCCGACAGAGACATGACCGGTCGTGGGCACGTGAGGCACAAGCCCGCAGGCCGTGGCGGGTATTCCCGGTGCCGGCCGGTCGGCTGCGAGAGACTGGGGTCCGCAACCCCACGACCACGAAGGACGCCACGTGACCCTGCCCGGCCCCTCCGCCCCGCTGTACCTCGACTGCGACACCGGCGTCGACGACTCCCTCGCCCTCGCCTACCTGCTGGCCGCGCCGGAGGTCGACCTGGTCGGCGTCGGCAGCGTCAGCGGCAACATCGACGCGCGGCAGGGCGCCGTCAACTCGCTCGACCTCCTGGCGCTCGCGGGACGGGACGACGTCCCGGTCGCCGTAGGGGCGCACGACCCGCTGGTGGGCAGCTACGACGGGGGCGCGCCGTCCGTCCACGGCCGCAACGGCGTGGGCGACGTCGCGCTGCCGCCGTCCGGGCGGGAGGTCACGGCGGAGTCGGCCGTCGAGCTGCTGCTCCGGCTGTCGCACGAGCACGCGGGGCTGCTGCGCGTCGTCGCGGTGGGGCCGCTCACCAACCTCGCCCTCGCGCTCCGCGCGGATCCCACGCTGCCGGAGCGGGTCCTCGACGTGACGGTCATGGGCGGGGCCGCCCTGCACCCGGGCAACGTGACTCCGGCCGCCGAGGCGAACATCGCGAAGGATCCGGAGGCGGCGGCCGAGGTGCTCGCCGTCGACTGGGACGTGACGCTCGTGCCCCTCGACGTCACGATGGCCCACGTGTTCGAGGAGGCCGACCGCAAGGCCCTGCTCGAGGCGGGCACGGCGCTGGCCCCGTGGCTCGGGGAGGTGCTGGACCTGTACTTCGGCTTCCACGTGCCGACCTTCGGCCGGCGATGCTCGGCCCTGCACGACCCGCTCGCGGCGGCCATCGCGGTCGGTGGCGTGACCCCGACCGTGGCGCCGCGGGTGCCCGTCGTCGTCGACGCCACCGACGGCCCGGGCCGCGGCCAGACGGTGTGCGACCTGCGCGGCCTGTACGCCGGGTACCCCGACGTGCCCGGCGCGCGCACCCGGGTCGTCCTCGCCACCGACGCGCCGCTCGCCCCGCACCTGGTCGAGCGCCTGCTCACCCTCTGACCCGCCGTCGACCGACGACGCCCGCCCGATCGACGCCCGAGAGCCCGGAGAGACCATGCCCGTGACGCCGTCCCCGTCCGTCCCCGTCCCACCCTCGTCGTCCGTGGTGGTCGTGGGCTCCGCCAACGCCGACCTGCTGGCGCGCACCACTGTGCACCCGGCGCCGGGGGAGACCGTGCTGGGCCGCGACCTGCAGGTGCTGCCCGGCGGGAAGGGCGCCAACCAGGCGGTGGCGGCCGCACGCCTGGGGGCTCGCGTGGCGTTCGTGGGCGCGGTGGGTGACGACGAGTTCGCCGAGGCCGCCACGTCGGGGCTGCGGGAGGCGGGCGTCGAGCTCGACCGGCTGGCGGTCGTGCCGGGGGGCACGGGCGTCGCGGTGGTGACCGTCGCGGCCGACGGGGAGAACTCGATCGTCGTCGTCCCCGGCGCGAACGGCACGGTCGGTGCCGCGGCCGTGGGTCGGCACGCCGACCTGCTGGGCGCCGCCGCGGTGGTGGTGCTCCAGGGCGAGATCCCGCGCGACGGCGTCGAGGCCGCCGCGCGGCTGGCCGGTGGGCGGGTCGTGGTGAACCTGGCGCCGGTGATCGAGGTCGAACCCGCGGTGCTGCGCCGGGCCGACCCTCTGGTGGTCAACGAGCACGAGGCGCACGGCGCGCTGGAGCTCCTGGACGGTGGCGGTGCCGGCGGCCTCGCGGACGAGGACGTCGTCGCGCGGCTCCGCGCCGCCGGCGTGCCGTCCGTCGTGCTGACCCGAGGTGCGCGGGGCGCCCTGGTGGCCGGCGGCGAGGCCGACCCCGGAGGCGTCGCGGTGCACGCGCCGCGCGTGGACGCCGTCGACACGACCGGGGCGGGCGACGCGTTCGTCGGCGCGCTGGCGGCCGAGCTCGCACGGGGGAGCGGACTGGTCGACGCCGCTCGACTCGCCGTCCGCGTCGGCGCGTTCGCCGTGCGCGGCTCGGGCGCGCAGCCGTCGTACCCGTGGGCGGGCGACGACCTGCCCTGATCCGGCGACCGGCCGGGCCCGCGATGACGTCGCGGCCGAGTACGACGAAGGCCCCTGTCCTGCGTTGCAGGTCAGGGGCCTTTCTCGATGCTCCCGCGGTTGGACTTGAACCAACGACCGTCCGATTAACAGTCGGATGCTCTGCCAGCTGAGCTACGCGGGATCGTGTGGTCGTCCGGCTTGCGGCCTTCGAACCGGGAAGAACAATACCAGGCTCACACGGGTAGTCCGGACGCCCCCCGGACCCTGGACTCCGTGGCGTCCACCACTCGGGCGACTCGCGGGTCGTCGAGGTCGATGCCGGGCCCCGCGACGGCCTGGGAGAAGAACCGGCCGTCCGCGGTGCGCCGGACCGCGACCTTGACGTCGCCTCCCGGCACCGTGACAGTCTCGGCCAGCACGACCGACCACTGCACCCGCTCGCGCAGGGCCTGGGGGAACGACGTGCGCTCCGCGTCGACGAGCCGCAGCACCGTGTCCGGGGCGGCGTCCACCCACTCGATGGCCAGCTCGGCCCGCTCGGGGTCGAACACGCCGCGGTCGACGTCGCACCACGGGCGCCGCGTCGTGACGTCCTCGGTGCCGGGGCCGACGACGACCAGGTCGGCCGTCGTCGCGACGGCCCAGCGGTCGTCGGCGAGCTCCGCGGACGCGAGGATCCGCTCGCCGCGCGCCAGCGGGAGTGCGCGGCGGACGTCGTCGGGCAGCGGGGAGCGGCGGAACCACATGGCGCCACCGTAGCGACCGTGCGCGGGGTGCGGGGCGCGCCCGGCCGGCAAGCCTGGTGGGTCAGCTCGCGGCGCCCTGCCCCTCGTCCTTCACCGACGGGGGCTGGTGCTGCGTGGCCTGCTCGCGCTCGCGCTTGAGACGTGCCTGCTCCATGAGCCAGCGCATCTCGGGGTCGTCGTCGGGATCGGCGGACGGTGCGTCGTCCGACTCCCACGTGCGCCGGCGCCCCGGGTACTGCGCCGGCGGCACGGGGCCGGCGGGGTAGCCGGTCCGCGGCGCGGGCCGCCGGTTGGCGCGGGCGCGCCGGCTCACGACGATCCACGCGATCGACCCGGCGAACGGGAGCAGCAGGATGATGAGGATCCAGAAGCCCTTCTGGATGCCGCCGCCGTCCTCCTCGTCGGACTGGACGACGTCCACGAGGGCGTAGACGACGAGCGCGAGGTAGGCCAGCATCGGCAGCACGCGGAGCATGGCCCGGAGCGTAGCGGTCCCAGCGCTCCTCGTCACCGGTCGCGGTGCAGGTCAGCCCTCCTGTGACACGGGGAAGGTCGCCCAGACGTGCTTGGCGGCGTCCGAGGTGTACCAGCCCACCTCGGCCGAGAGTCGCTCGGCGATGAGGAGCCCCAGCCCGCCGTGACCGGGAGGGCGGTCGCCGTCGACGGTGGGCACCCCGGCCACGTCGTGGTCCAGGACGTCGAGGAGCCAGGAGCGCTCGTTCCTCAGCAAGCGCACGACCGTGGGCGGAAGCCCGTGCAGCAGCGCGTTGGTCGCCAGCTCCGAGGCGATCAGCACGATCTTCTCGGCCGTGTCGTGCATCTCGGTGCCGGCCCCGTCCCCGGAGCCGACGACGGCTGTCAAGGAGGAGCGCAGGCGGCTGAGCTGGTCGTAGTCGGCGAGGATCCACTCCGCGACCGGCGTGAAGCCGGGCTCGGGCGGCGCCATCGGCACGCGCGACACGACGAACGGGGTGGCGGCGTCGTCCAAGATTTCTCCTCCGGTGCAGCGCGGGGCCGGATGGCCTCGGGGTGGATGGCGTGCCGCCGAGGCGGCGCCGCCGGGTGGTGCAGGGCCGGTGGGACCGACCGATCAGGCGTCGCCGCCGTGCGGCGCAGGGCCGTCCGGCTCGGCGAACCGGACGGCGTGCTCGAGCCCGGTGAGAGCGACGATCTCCCGCACCGCTGTGGGCGCTCCGACGAGCAGTGGCCCGTGCTCGGCGCTGCCGCCGAGGAGCAGGAGCCGCAGGCCGGAGGAGTCGAGGAACGTGACGCGGCGGAGGTCGATGGTCTTGGGGCGCCCGTCCAGGGACGACTTCAGCTCGTCACCGACGCGCTGCGCGACCGCGACGTCGATCTCACCCCACAGGACCCAGGTGTCGCCATGGTCTTCGACGGTGGCCCCGCCGGAACTGTGATCCACGCTTCCATCCTTGTCGATCGGTCGTCGATGTCGTCGTCCCTGGTCGTGCACCCGAGGTCGAGACACTACGGGCGTTCGGTGACCGTCGCACCGGAGGACGACGGGGGTCGTCGAGCCCGCCCACCGCTGGTTCGGGCCCACGCCGCCGGGCGGCCGGACCCGTCGGCGGGCGAAGTGCCCCGTGCAGGACTTGAACCCGCGACCGAGAGATTATGAGTCTCCTGCTCTGACCAGCTGAGCTAACGGGGCGCGCGGCGAGCATACCGGCGCGGACGCCCCGGGCGTGCGGCGGGCCGCGCGTCGCGCTGTCATGGGTGCGTGACCATCACCGTCAAGCGCGTGTACGACGACCCGTCCCCGGACGACGGTGCACGGGTGCTCGTCGACCGGCTCTGGCCGCGGGGTATCTCGAAGGAGCGCGCCCACCTCGACCGGTGGTGCAAGGAGGTCGCGCCGTCGTCGGACCTGCGGCACTGGTTCCACCACGACCCGGAGCGGTTCGAGGAGTTCGAGCGGCGCTACCGGGCGGAGCTCGCGGACAACCCGGAGGTGGCGGGCCTGGCGGAGCTGGGCGCGGGGGACCGGCACCTGACGCTGCTCTACTCGGCGCGGGACACGGAGCACAACCAGGCGCGGGTGCTGCGCGACGTGCTGGACGCCTACCTGGAGGACGCGCCGTCCGGCTCGGGCACCTGAGCCGCGCGCACGTCCCGCTTCCCCCGGCGGAGGGCGCGGCCGGCCAGCTCCAGGTCGCGTGCGACGGCGCGGCGCAGCCGCGGCCCGAAGGGTCGCTCGACGAACCGGTGCACGAGGTACGCGACGGCGAGCATGGCGACCGTGACGAGCGCGAACGTGACCCCCGCGGGCAGGTAGGGGCTGGTCTCGCCGATCATCCACTGCCCCCACGAGGAGTGGAGCAGGTACAGCGGGTAGGTCAGGGCGCCCACCAGCGTGAGCCACCGCCACGACAGCCGGTCGAGGCGTGTGAGCGCGACGGCGGCGACGAGCGCGAAGCACACGAGGATGGCGACCCAGTAGCTCTGCGGCCCCACGGTGACGTCCGTGCTGGTGGCGATCCGCAGCGACTGGCTGCGCCCCGACATCATGCAGGAGAGGGCGACGTTGAGGGCCAGGACGAGCCACAGCACCGGGGACCGACGGTCCCTGGTGAGCAGGAAGAGCACCATGCCGCCGGCGAAGAGCGGGGCGTCGGTGCCGACCAGCACCGTGGCGCCCAGGGTGCTGCCGGACTGGACGGCGACGGCGGCCGCGACCGGCCAGATCGCGGCGAACGCGACGAGCCGGTTGCGCGTCATCCCGAGGGCCAGGAGCACCCCGACGAGCACGTAGAAGCGCAGCTCGGCCCACAGGGTCCAGTACACGGACTCGATGTCCTGGACGCCGAAGGCCCGTTGGACCATCGTGAGATTGGCCGCGGTCTCGGAGATCCCGACGTCCTTGTGCCCCGGCGCGACGACGACGAGCAGCAGGACGACGGCGGCCACGGACAGCCAGTACGCGGGGAACAGGCGGCCGACGCGGGAGGCGGTGAACGCCCGCACGTCCCGGCCCCAGGCCGACATGAGGATGACGAAGCCGCTGATCACGAAGAACAGCTGGACCCCGAAGGAGCCGAACGCGGCGACGGGCTGGAGGTTCGGGAACGAGTCCTCCGTGCGGGCGCCCCAGGCGGAGTGGTTCACGGCCACGTAGTGGTAGGCGAGCACCGCCATCGCCGCCAGGAAGCGCAGCCCGTCGAGGGCCGCGAGTCGCGGTCGTCCCGCGGCCGGGGAGGCGACCCGGCCCGGGTCGAGGGCAGGGGTCGTCGTTGACTCGGTCATCTGTCGAAGCATCGCCGAGCACGTTATCAAACCGTGATAATCGGCGCTCCCAGCACCTCACGACGTGGGAGAATGCGGGCCATGGCGATGCGAGAGATCCGGGTGCTGCCCGACCCTGTGCTGCGCACACCCTGCGACGAGATCACCACGGTGGACGACCGTGTCCGCTCCCTCGTGGAGGACCTCGTGGAGACCGTCGACGCCGACGGCAGGGCCGGGCTCGCGGCCAACCAGATCGGCGTCAACCTGCGGGCGTTCTCCTGGAACGTCGACGACGAGATCGGCTACGTCCTCAACCCGCGGATCGTCGACCTCTCGGAGGAGACCCAGGACGGTGACGAGGGCTGCCTGTCGGTGCCGGGACTCTGGTACCCGACGACCCGTGCGTGGTACGCCCGCGTCGTCGGCACGGACCTCGACGGCGACGAGGTGGTGGTCGAGGGCACCGGCCTCATGGCGCGCTGCCTGCAGCACGAGTGCGACCACCTCGACGGCAAGCTGTACCTGGACCGCCTCGAGCGCAGCGTGCGCAAGAAGGCCATGCGGGAGCTGCGCGAGCGCCTCTGAGTTCCTCAAGAGGTGCTCAAGAGGACGCATCAAGTGTGCGTTTCCTCTCGCACCGCGGCCCGCCATCGGGCAGGATGTGTCAAGACGACACACCGTCGGAGCTCGCCGACCAGCAGGCCTACCGGTTCGAGGACGTAGGGGAAGACGGACCTCGGAACCAGGGAGGACAACATGGCTGGTGCGATCACCCGCGGTGTGCTGTTCGTGCACTCGGCGCCCCGTGCGCTCTGCCCTCACCTCGAGTGGGCGGCGGGCAACGTGCTGGGGGGACGCGTGTCGCTGGACTGGACTGCCCAGCCGGCGGGGCGCGGACTTTACCGTGCCGAGTACTCGTGGCAGGGCGCCCAGGGGACGGGTGCCCGGCTGGCCTCTGCCCTGCGGGGCTGGGACCACCTGCGCTACGAGGTGACGGAGGAGGCCAGCCACGGCGCCGACGGCGCGCGCTGGTCCCACACCCCCGACCTCGGCATCTTCCACGCCATGACGGACGTGCACGGCAACGTCGTCGTGCCCGAGGACCGGGTCCGTGCCGCGATGGAGTCCGCGCACGACGGACGCGGCGTGCGCGAGGCCCTCGACCTGGCCCTCGGCACCGCCTGGGACGACGAGCTGGAGCCCTTCCGCTACGCCGGGGCGGGCGCGCCCGTGCGCTGGCTGCACCGCGTGGGCTGAGGTTCGCGGACCGAGCCCGCCACCGCACGCACGACGCCCCGCCACCTCGCAGGAGGTGGCGGGGCGCCGTCGTGCCCGGGTCCGGACGCGGTCAGGCGCTCGTCACCGTGAGGGCGACGTTGTGGCCGCCGAAGCCGAACGAGTTGTTCAGCGCCACGATGTCCCCGTCGGGCAGCTTCTCCGGGGTGTCGCGCACGAGCGGCACCTGGAGCTCCGGGTCGGGGTTCGCCACGTTGATCGTGGGCGGGGCGAGGCGCTCGTGCACCGCCTTGACGGTGAAGAGCGTCTCGAGCGCGCCGGCGCCGCCCAGCAGGTGGCCGGTCATGGACTTGGTGGCCGAGAGGCGCACGTGGTCGGCCTCGCCGCCCATGAGGGTGCGGATCGACGCGGTCTCGGTGAGGTCGCCGACCTTGGTGGACGTGGCGTGCGCGTTGACGTGCACCACGTCGCGGGAGGTGACGCCGGCGTCCTCGAGGGAGCGGCGCATGGCCGAGACCTGCCCGGTGCCCTCGGGGTCGGGGGAGGTGATGTGGAAGGCGTCGGCGGAGAGGCCGACGCCGGCGATCTTGGCGTAGACGCGGGCGCCGCGGGCGGCCGCGTGCTCGGCGCTCTCCAGCACCACGATGGCGGCGCCCTCGCCGATGACGAAGCCGTCGCGGTCGATGTCGTACGGGCGCGAGGCGCCCTGCGGGTCGTCGTTGCGCAGCGAGAGCGTGCGGGATGCGGCGAAGGCCGCGATCGGCATCGGGTGGATCGTCGCCTCGGTGCCGCCGCACACGACGACGTCGGCGCGGCCGGCGCGGATCATGTCGACGCCGTAGCCGATCGCCTCGGCGCCCGACGCGCAGGCGGACACGAGGGCGTGGGCCCCGGCCTTCGCGCCGAACTCGAGCGACACGTAGGCCGCCGGGGAGTTCGGCATGAGCATCGGGACGGTCATCGGGAGCATGCGGCGGGCGCCGCGCTCCTGGAGCGTGTCCCAGCCGTCCAGCGTGGTCCAGATGCCGCCGATGCCGGAGGAGACCACGGCGCCGAGGCGCTCGCCGTCGACCTCGGGGGCGCCGGCGTCCTGCCAGGCCTCGCGGGCCGCGACCATCGCGTACTGCGTGGACGGGTCCATGCGCTTGGTCTCGGGCCGGGAGAGGACCTGGTCGGGGGTGACCTTGAGGGTGGCGGCGAACGTGACGGGGATCTCGTACTTCTCCGCCCAGTCGTTGTCGAGGGTGCGCGCGCCCGACTCTCCCGCGAGGGCGGCGGCCCAGGTGCTGGGGGCGTCGCCACCGAGCGGGGTGGTGGCGCCGAGGCCGGTGACGACGACGTCGCGCGAGGCGGGTGCGGCAGTCATGGGTGGTCACTCCTGAGGTGAGAGCGGGAACGGCTGGTTCAGGTTGCCGGGCGGGCCGGGGTCACCGGCCCGCCCGCGCGGCGGGGCGATCGCCCCGCGACGTCACGCGGCCTGCGCACCCTCGATGTACGAGACGGCGTCGCCGACCGTGGTGAGGTTCTTGACCTCGTCGTCGGGGATGCGGACGCCGAACTTGTCCTCGGCGTGGGTCACGATCGTCATCATCGACAGCGAGTCGATGTCGAGGTCGTCCGTGAACGACTTCTCCGACACGACCGCGTCCGTGGGCAGACCGGTCTCCTCGGCGACGATCTCGGCGAGGCCCTCGAGGATCTCCTGGGAGGTGTAAGCCATGGGGTGCGTCTCTCCTTGAAACGGGGTACCGGCCGTCCGGCACCGTGGGGTGTTGCGGTGCGATTGTCCCGCACCGCGGGGGTCGCTCACGACCCCGGGCGACCGAACGCCGTCGATCGTCGGGGTCGCACCAGAGGCTAGGGCAGCACCACGACCTGGGCCGCGTAGACGAGCCCCGCTCCGAAGCCGATCTGGAGGGCCAGGTCGCCGGAACGTGCCTGCCCCTCGGCCAGCAGCCGCTCGGTCGCGAGCGGGATCGAGGCGGCCGACGTGTTGCCGGTGTCGGCGATGTCCCGCGCGACGACGACGCCGTCCGGCAGCCGGAGCTGCTTGACGAGCTGGTCGATGATGCGCATGTTCGCCTGGTGCGGCACGAAGACCTGGACGTCCTCGGGCTCGACGCCCGCCTCCGCCATCGCCTTCGCCGCGATCGGGGCCATCTGGAAGCTGGCCCACTTGAACACGGTCGGGCCGTCCTGGCGCAGCGTGGGCCAGCCGGCCGTCGGCTCCGCGCGCAGGTCCGACCAGCCCCGCGTCTGCGTGATGGCCTGCGACTTCGCGCCGTCCGAGCCCCAGACCGTCGGGCCGATGCCCGGGGTGTCCGACGGCCCGACGACGGCCGCGCCCGCGCCGTCGCCCAGCAGGAACGAGATGGAGCGGTCCGTCGGGTCGACGAAGTCGGACATCTTCTCGGCGCCGATCACCAGCACGTGCCGGGCTGCGCCCGACCGCACGAGGGCGTCCGCCTGTCCGATGCCGTAGGCGTACCCGGCGCAGGCGGCCGAGACGTCGTAGGCGGCGGCCGGGGTGGCGCCGAGGCGCTCCGCGAGGACGGCGGCGCCCGCCGGGGTCTGGTGGAAGTACGTCACCGTGGACAGGATCACCACGTCCACGTCGGCGCCGGTGAGGCCGGCGGCGTCGAGCGCCTTGCGGGCCGCCGCCTCGGCCAGGTCGAGCACGTCGACGTCCGCGGTGGCGTACCGGCGCGTGACGATGCCCGTGCGCTGGCGGATCCACTCGTCGGACGAGTCGATCGGGCCCGCGACGTCGTCGTTCGTCACGACACGCTCGCCCCGCTCGCCGGCGATCGCGAGGATGCGCGAGAAGCGGACCGGCTCGGCCTGGCGGAGCGCACGGCGCTCCGTCGTCGTCACGCGGACGCCTCCGCGCCACCCGCGACCGAGTGGCGGGCGATGAGGTCGCGCGCCGCCTCGACGTCGTCGGGCGACTTCACGGCGACCGACTCGACGCCCTTGAGCGCGCGCTTGGCGAGACCCGTGAGAACCCCGCCCGGGGCGAGCTCGAGGATGCCGGTGACGCCGCGGTCGGCGAGCGTCGCCTGGCAGAGGTCCCAGCGCACCGGCGCGGTGACCTGCGCGGCGAGGCGCGCGAGGACGTCCGTGGCGGTGCCGTGCCCGTGCGAGCCGGCGGCGAGCGTGTCATAGGTGGCGCCGTCGGCGTCCGACAGCAGCGGCAGGCGCGGGTCGGTCGCGAGCCAGCCGGTCGCGACCTGCTCGAAGGCGACGCGGGCCGACTCCATGAACGGGGTGTGGAACGCGCCCGCGACCTGCAGCGGGATGACGCGTGCGCGGGTCGGCGGGTCGGCGGCCAGCGCGGTGAGGCGCTCCGGGTCGCCGGCGGCCACCACCTGGCCGCCGCCGTTGACGTTCGCGGGGAACAGCCCGGCGGCCTCGATCGCGGCCAGGACCTCCTCGGGGTCGCCCCCGACGACGGCGCTCATGCCGGACGGCGCCGCCGCGGCGGCCTCCGCCATCGCGCGGGCGCGGTGCGAGACCAGGCCGACCGCGCCGGCGTCATCGAGCGCACCCGCGACGGCCGCGGCGCTGAGCTCGCCGACGGAGTGGCCCGCGGTGACGTCCACGACCTCGGTCGTGGGACGCCCGTCGAGGATGGCGCGCAGGGCGAGCAGCGACGACGAGACGATCAGCGGCTGGGCCACGGCGGTGTCGCGGATCGTGTCCGCGTCCGACGTCGTCCCGTGCTGGGCGAGGTCGGTCCCGGCCGCGGCCGAGAAGGTGTCGAGCAGGTCGGCGGTGCCGGGCAGCTCCAGCCAGGGGCTGAGCATCCCGGGGGTCTGAGAGCCCTGTCCAGGGCAGACGACGGCGAGCACCTGCCCACGGTGTCACCCCGCGCCCGAGGTGCGTCGTCGCGACGCGCACGAACCTCGCGGAAAGCGATTGTGGGAATCCTCCAAGGCGGCGGGGCGGCGGGCCGCCTTGCCGCCGTGCGCGCGGCGCTCAGGCGGCGCCCGGGTCCCCCTCGAGCTGGCCGAGGGCCAGGGCGATCTGCAGGACGAACGACTCGCGGGCGTCGAGCGGGTCCCAGCCGGTGATCTCCGAGACCTTGCGCAGCCGGTAGCGCACCGTGTTCGGGTGCACGTAGAGGCGGCGCGCGGCGGCCTCGAGCGAGCGGCCCGTGCCGAGGTACGCCGACAGGGTCTCGAGCACCGAGCCGGACGCCTCCTGCAGGGGGCGGTACGCCTGCGCCACGAGCGTGCGGCGCGCGGTGACGTCGCCGGTCAGCACGCGCTCCGGCAGGATCTCGTCGGCCAGGACGGGGCGCGGCGCCTGCGGCCAGGCGGGGGCGGCGGCCAGCCCGGCGAGGGCCGCGGCCGCGGAGGCCGCGGCGTCCGAGACGTCGGGCACCACGCCGCCGATCACCACGGGCCCGGGGCCGAAGCGGTCCAGCAGCGACGTGGCCGCGGCGGCCAGGTCGCCCTCGCCGCCCAGGACCAGCACCAGCCGGTCGCCGTGGATCCCGACCAGGGCGTCGCCCGCGGCGCGGCGGGCGAGGCGCCGCAGCTCGGCCGTGCGGACGTCGTCGAGCCGCGTCGTCGCCTCGCCGACGACGACGAGGGCCTGACCCCGGCCGCTCCAGCCGAGCGCGGACACGCGGGAGCGGAGCGAGTCGTCGCCGTCGCCGCGCACCAGCGCGTCCACCACCAGTGCCTCGAGGCGGGCGTCCCAGGCGCCGCGGACCTCGGCGGCGCGGGCGTACACCTCGGCCGCCGAGAAGGCGATCTCGCGGGAGTACCGGAGCACGGCTTCCCGCAGGTCGCGCTCGTAGCCGGGGGCCGCGATCTCGTCCGAGTGCTGCTCCACGACGTCGACCATGAGGCGGACGAGCTGCAGCGTGTGCTGCAGGGAGATGGAGCGCGTCAGCTCCGGCGGCGCGGCGGCGAACATCTCGCCCACGCCGTGCGGGGTGGGCGTGGGCTCGGCGAACCAGCTCACGAACGCGTTGATGCCGGACTGCGCGACCAGCGCCACGTAGGAGCGGTCCTCCGCGGGAAGCTGGCGGTACCAGTGCACCTCCTCCTCGAGGCGGCGCATCGCGGTCGAGGTGAGCAGCCCCATGCCCTCGCGCACGCGCTGCACGTTCTCACCCCGGGAGACGTGGGCGTCGTCCGCCGCGGTGGCGCCCTGGGGCCCGGCGGTGCCGTCGGTCGCGGGGGTCGTGGTGCGGCTGCTCGTCATGGGTCGAGGATACGGGCGCGGTTGTGGGGAGTGCACAAAGGCCCCGCAGTGCCCGCGCGAGTCGCGGCCGTCGCGGGGCGCATTGGATAGTGTCGGTCCCATGGCCCTCATGCCCCGGCTGCGGCAGCTGCTGCGCCGCCCGTTCTCCGCCTCCACCGTGGCGGCGCGCCGGCCCTCGCCGTCGCAGGAGCACGAGGACACGCTGCCCGAGGACGCCCTGCGGGCCATCCTCACCGACGACCCGAACGACGCGGCCGCCTTCCGTGCCCTCGCCGAGATCGTCCGCCGGCGCGCGGCCGAGTCGCCGAACCCCGAGGACCCGCTCACGGCCCCGGCCGACGAGGCCGCGCAGCAGCGCGCCGCCGACCTGGCCGTCTGGTCGCTCGCGGAGGAGCTTGCCGGGCACCCCCGCGGGTGGCGCCCGCTGCTCGAGCTCGGGCGGCTGTCCGTCGCCGACGACCCGGAGGGTGCGGCCCGCCGCCTCGCCACCGCGGCCGAGCGTGACCCGGGCGGCGAGGCGCTGGCCGAGGGCCTGGCGATCCTGCGCGACGCCGGCATGCCGACCGAGGCGCTGGGGCTCGGCATCGGGCACTGGCGGGCCCGCGAGCACACCCCCGAGGTGGGGCGGCAGCTCGTGCTCGCCGCCCTCGAGGCGGGCCGCGTCGCGGAGGCGCGCCAGCACCTGGAGTCGCTCGCGCTGCACCCCGGCACCGAGGAGCTGAGGGCGGAGCTGGGCCGCGTCGTCGCCGCCCGGGAGCAGACGTCGCCGAGATAGAGAACCGAGACCCGCGAGATAGAGAGGGGGCGGGCCGCAACCAGGTTGCGGCCCGCCCCCTCTCTATCTCGCGGGTCTCGGTTCTCTATCTCGCGGAGATCAGCTGTCGCCGCCGGCGACGCCGGACGTGCCGGCGTTGACGTCGCGCAGGCGGTACTTCTCGACCGCCTTGGCGACGACGTCGGCCGGGACCTCGCCGCGGCGGGCGAGCTGCTGCAGCGTCTTCACGACCATCGACGGGCCGTCGATGAGGAAGTAGCGCCGCGCGGCCGCGCGGGTGTCGGAGAAGCCGAAGCCGTCCGCACCGAGCACCGCGTAGTCGCCGGGAACCCAGGCGCGGATCTGGTCCGGCACCAGGTGGTCGTAGTCGCTCGTGGCGACGAACGGGCCCTGGGCGCCCGACAGCTTCTGCGTCACGTACGGGGTACGCGGCTCGGCGGCCGGGTCGACCAGGGCGTCCTTCTCCGCGGCGAGCGCGTCGCGACGCAGCTCGTTCCAGGAGGTCACCGACCACACGTCGGCCGACACGCCCCAGTCCTCCGCGAGGAGCTGCTGCGCCTCGAGCGCCCACGGCACGCCCACGCCGGAGGCGAGGAGCTGCGCCTTGGGGCCCTCGACGTCGGACGTCGCGATCCGGTGGATGCCGCGGAGGATGCCGTCGACGTCCACGTCCTCCGGCTCCGCCGGCTGGATCATCGGCTCGTTGTACACCGTGAGGTAGTACATGACGTTCTGGTCGCGGCCGTCGGACCCGTCGCCGTACATGCGGTCGATGCCGTCGCGCACGATGTGGCGGATCTCGTACCCGTAGGCCGGGTCGTACTGCACCATCGCCGTGTTGGTACCGGCGATGAGCGGCGAGTGGCCGTCGGCGTGCTGCAGGCCCTCACCCGTCAGGGTGGTCCGGCCTGCCGTGGCGCCGATGATGAAGCCGCGGGCGAGCTGGTCGCCGGCCGCCCAGAACTGGTCGCCGGTGCGCTGGAAGCCGAACATCGAGTAGAAGATGTAGACCGGCACCATGGCCTCGCCGTGCGTCGCGTACGACGTGCCGACGGACTGGAAGGCGGCGGCGGAGCCGGCCTCGTTGATGCCGGTGTGCATGATCTGCCCGGACTCGGACTCCTTGTAGCTCAGCATGAGCTCGCGGTCCACGGCGAGGTAGTTCTGCCCCTGCGTGTTGAAGATCTTGGCGCTGGGGAAGATCGCGTCCAGACCGAACGTGCGGGCCTCGTCGGGGATGATCGGCACGACGCGCTTGCCGAACTCCTTGTCCTTGATGAGGTCCTTGAGTAGGCGGACGAACGCCATCGTGCTGGCGACGTGCTGCGTGCCGGAGCCCTTCTTGAGGATCTCGTAGGTCTTCGGCTCCGGCAGCGTCAGCGGCTTCGGCGTCGAGCGGCGCTCGGGCAGGAAGCCGCCCAGGTGCCGGCGGCGCTCCAGCATGTACTGGATCGCCTCGTCGTCCATGCCCGGGTGGTAGTACGGGGGCAGGTACGGGTCGGCGTCGAGCTGCTCGTCCGTCAGCGGGATGTGCAGGTTGTCGCGCAGCGCCTTGAGGTCGGCGTTCTTGACCTTCTTCATCTGGTGCGTGGCGTTGCGGCCCGCGAAGCTCGAGCCGAGGGCGTAGCCCTTGACCGTCTGCGCGAGGATCACCGTCGGCTGGCCCGTGTGGGCGCGCGCCGCGGAGTACGCCGCGTAGATCTTGCGGTAGTCGTGACCACCGCGCTTCATGTTCCAGATGTCGTCGTCGGTCATGTTCTCGACGAGCGCCTTGGTCCGCGGGTCGCGGCCGAAGAAGTGCTCGCGGATGAACGCGCCGGACTCCGCGCGGTACGTCTGGTAGTCGCCGTCGGGCGTGGCGTTCATGAGGTTGACCAGGGCGCGGTCCTTGTCCGCGTTGAGCAGGGCGTCCCACTCGCGGCCCCAGACGACCTTGATGACGTTCCAGCCGGCGCCCTTGAACTGGGCCTCCAGCTCCTGCATGATCTTGCCGTTTCCGCGGACCGGCCCGTCGAGGCGCTGCAGGTTGCAGTTCACGACGAACGTCAGGTTGTCGAGCTGCTGGTGGGCCGCCTGCTGCAGCATGCCGCGCGACTCGGGCTCGTCCATCTCGCCGTCGCCCAGGAACGCCCAGACGTCCTGCTGGCTCGTGTCCTTGATGCCGCGGTTGTGCAGGTACTTGTTGGTCCAGGCCTGGTAGATCGCCGACGCCGGGCCGAGGCCCATCGAGACCGTCGGGAACTCCCAGAAGTCCGGAAGCATGCGCGGGTGCGGGTACGAGGGCAGGCCGCCGCCGGCGTGCGACTTCTCCTGGCGGAAGCCGTCGAGCGTCTCCGCCGACATGCGGCCCTCGAGGAAGCTGCGGGCGTACTGGCCGGGGGAGGAGTGCCCCTGGAAGTACACCTGGTCGCCGCCACCGGGGTGGTCCTTGCCGCGGAAGAAGTGGTTGAGGCCCACCTCGTACAGCGTCGCCACCGACGCGTAGGAGGAGATGTGGCCGCCCACCGAGATCTCGGGGCGCTGGGCGCGCGTCACCATGACGGCGGCGTTCCAGCGGATCCACGAGCGGTAGCGCCGCTCCATCGCCTCGTCGCCCGGGAAGTACGGCTCGTCGTGCACGGCGATCGTGTTGACGTACGGCGTCGCCACGGTCGCGGGGATGTGCACGTTGCGCTCCCGCGCGCGACGCAGCAGGTTGAGCATGACGTAGCGGGCCCGCGGGCCGCCCTTGTCGTCGATCAGGCCGTCGAACGACTCGACCCACTCGCCGGTCTCGGCGGGGTCGATGTCCGGGACGGCGCTGAGCAGGCCGTTGATCAACGGTCCGGTCTCGTCGTACGAAGCCACCAGCAACCTCTCTCTTCTTCGGACGGGCAGCACGTGGTCGCCGCCGCGGTCCGTGTCAGGCATCCCGTCGTGGCGGCACCGCGACGCGTGGTCGCGACGGTGCGGACCACGAACGGGTGGTCATCACTCATTGTGTCCCCAGACGGCCCGGGGGAACACCATCGGGCGGTCAAGGATCCGTGATCTACGTCATGCCGGACCCGCGGATGTTGCCGAGATCACTCCCCGAGCCGGGTGATATCCAGGTGATACCCCGGGTACTGGCAAACGGTCGGGCGAAGGGGGTTGCCGGGCGCCGCCGCGTCCGGTGGACTACGTTGGCGCACACGAGAGAAGACCGCCCGCGCGCGGTCCGCGCAGCTCGGCATGACGTCAGACGGAGAGGAACGAAGGTCCAAAGTGGGTAAGCAGGCGGAATCCCCGGCAGCACGCTTCGGGTTCACCACCGGCCAGGTGGTGCAGGAGTTCGGGTGGGGAGACGACGTCGACGACGCGCTGCGGGCCGATATCGAGGCCCTCGTCGGCGGCGAGCTCGTCGACGAGGACTACGACGACGTGACCGACGGCGTCATCGCGTGGTGGCGGGACGACGACGGCGACCTCACGGACCTCCTCGTCGACGTCCTGACGGTGCTCGACGACGGCGGCCTCATCTGGCTGCTGACGCCGAAGCCCGGGCGTGACGGCCATGTCGGCCACGACGAGATCCAGGAGGCCGCGACCACCGCGGGCCTCCACGCCACCAGCACGTTCGCCGTCGCGTCCGACTGGTCGGCCACCAAGCTGGCCAACCGCGGCCGCGGGCGCTGACCGGGCGACCGGCCGGTGACGACCCCCGCCCCTGAGGCGCGGTGGCGCGCGGGCGACCCCGCGCCCGACTTCACGCTGCCCGACACGCACGGCACCCCCGTGCACCTCGCCGACCTGCGCGGCGAGCCGGTGCTGCTGGTGTTCTTCCCGTTCGCGTTCTCGGGGATCTGCACCGGCGAGCTGTGCGAGCTGCGCGACAACATCGAGGACTTCGAGGCGGCCGGGGTGCGGGTGCTCGGAGTCTCCACCGACCCGGTGTTCACGCTCAAGGCCTGGCACGAGCAGGAGGGCTTCGGCTTCGATCTGCTCAGCGACTTCTGGCCGCACGGCGCCGTCGCGGACTCGTACGGCGTGTTCGACCCGACCAGCGGCCACGCGCTGCGCGGCACGTTCCTCGTCGACGCCGACGGGATCGTGCGGTGGTCGGTCGTCAATCCGCGGGGCCAGCGGCGCGACCTCGAGGCGTACCGCGAGGCGCTCGCCGAGATCTGACTCGGAGCAGGGGCGCGCAGGTGTCCGGCGGGGCGCCCCTCGCCGGGTATTCTTTGCTGCGCTGCCCAGGGCCTGTAGCTCAGCTGGTCAGAGCGCCACGCTTACACCGTGGATGTCGGGGGTTCGAGTCCCTCCGGGCCCACCACCCCCGTTTTTCGTGCGCTGACCTGCAGCTTTGCTCCTGCCGTCCGTGGGCACGGATGGACACCAGAACCCCCGAATGGCCGTTCATTCCCCGCCACACCCCCGCGGGGGAATGGTGGAGCGCCCCCACCTCCCTCGCGAAAGGCCGGCTCAAGAAGGAGCTGCGAGCGCGTGCCCGGAAGGCGAACCGGGCGACCGACGGCTCGGGGGAGGCCGCGCGCAGACCTACAAGTTCCTGTCGGCAGTGTTCAAGGCGGCGATCGCCCGCGGACTCATCGACGCCTCGCCGGCACGCGTGGTCGCCGGCGGCCGCCACAAGAGGCAGCGCCAGCCGGTGCTGCTCAGTGCGGCGGAGGTTCAGGCCACGCTCAAGCGCTGCCCGAACACCTGCGGGCGCTGGCCGACCTCCTGAGGTGGACGGGGCTGCGGATCGGCGAGGCCCGCGCGCTGCGACGTCGTGACGTGGACCTTCGGGACCTGGCGTCGGCGTCCGTCAGCGTGGCGCAGAACGTCTCGCAGGGCGGCAAGGGCATCAACGCCGTTGTCGGGCGGGTGAAGACGGACGCGGGCTACCGGACGGCGGCGATCCCGGAACAGTTGGCGCAACGCGCCAACGGCGCCGTAGTCGCGCCGGACCAGAGTCGACCGATTTTCAGGGACGTCAGAATCGGGTCTTGGAGGTTTCGAAACTGGTGGTGGCGGACGTGGCGGCCTGCCGAGAGGCGAGGTAGAGGACGACGAGGGAGACGAGCGCGGCGAGGAGCTCGCCTCCTGCGAGGGCCACCCAGGTACCGGTCGGGCCGAGGCCCCCCAGGGTGAGGACGAGGGGGATCTTGATCGCGAGCAGGGTGCCGATCGAGATGAGGTACGAGGGTCGAGCTTGGCCCAGGGCCTGGAAGTAGGCGGACACGAGTGGGGTGACTCCGGCGACGGCGAGGCCGATGGCGATGATGCGCATGGCGTCGGTCGCGGTGGCGACGACGTCGGGCTCGTCGACGAAGAGCCGTACCAGTGGCTCGGCTGCAAGGGCGATGATGCCCGCGGCGGCGACGCCGTAGACGAGCGTGGCGCGCAGGGCGAGGATGCGGGCGCGGTTGACGCGATCGGTGAGCCGCGCCCCGGCGTTGTATCCGACGACCGGTTGCAGACCCTGGCTGATTCCGGTCTGGGGCATGGTGACGAAGGTCTGGATGCGCGCGCAGATCGCGTACGCGGCGAGGGCGACGGCTCCGCCCGCGGCCGCGCCGGCGGTGACGGTATCGTCCCGGGAGAGGGAGAGATTGACCAGCACGGTCAGCACGGTGGTGCCGGCGCCGGCGAGGAACGATGGCGCGCCGATTCCCAGGACTGCGCCGATGGTCGGCCCGTGCGGGCGGAGGGCCGCCCACCCGATCCGGTAGGGGCGGCGCCGCTGGATGAAGAAGAACCAGATGCTCATCCCGGCTGAGACGGCTTGCCCGCCGACGGTGCCGAGGGCTGCGCCGCGCACGCCCATGTCGAACCCGAAGATCAGCAGCGGGTCGAGGGTGACCTGGACCAGCACGGGCACGAGCCACAGCAGGGTGGAAAAGAACATGCGGCCCTCGGCGCGTACGAGCGCGGAGAAGCCGGTGGAGACGATGGAGCCAGCAAGAATGATCACGGCGTAGTCGCGGGCGTACTGCAGGGTGGCGCCGGTGGCGCCGAGGGCGGTGAGCAGTGGTCCGAGGAACGTCAGGCCGGCCACGGTGGTCAGGATGGCTGCTACCCAGAACACGACGAAGGCGTTGCCGGCAGCGCGAGCAGCGCGCGCGGGGTCGCCCGCCCCGAGGCTGCGCGAGACCAGGGACGCACCACCGACGCCGACGGTGGTCGAGACCGCACCGAGCCCGAGGAGGATCGGCGCGACGAGGTTGACGGAGGCCATCGCCGTCGGCCCGACGCCGCGGGCGACGAACCACGCGTTGGTCAGCGCATAGATCCCGTACACCCCGACCGACAGGGTGGTCTGTGAGCAGGTGTGCCACAGCAGCCGCCCGATGGGGCGGCTGCCGAGCTGGTGAGGCGAGAGGGTGGGCCGAGACACGGGTCTACTTCACGCGGCCGAGCAGCCCCATGGCGACGTCGAGCTGCTCGCACGCCCAGCGGTACTGCTCGGGGGTCTGTCCGCGGTAGGTGGTCTCCACGAGCATCGTGACGGCGAGCCACAGCGTGTACAGGTGGCGCCTGGTGCGCTGGGAGGCCGTCAGGTCGCCGAGGCCGAAGCCACGCATGAACGGTGCGGGGTCGGGGAACACCGTCAGGTCCAGGCCCGTCAGGCCGGCCTCCATGAGCGGGTCGCCGAACATGGCGCGCTCGTGGTCGATGACGGCCACGATCTGCCCGTCGCGGATCATGGAGTTCTTCGCCCACAGGTCGACCTCGATGAACCGGGGCTCGGTGACGTCGTCGAGCACGGCGGCGCGCGCAGCCCAGGCCTCGCGGACGTCGTCGTACTTCCACCCGAGGTCGACGGCCGCCTTCTCGCCGTCGGTCAGGACGTCCTCGAACCACGTGGTCGCAGCCTCGCGCCAGGTCGCGAAGCCTTCACCTTCGAGCGGGCCGAAGTGCGGTCCGACGATCTCGGTCAGGCGACGGTTGACCGCACCCAGGGCCTCGAAACCCACCTCGACCTCCTCGAGGGAGAGCTCGCCGGCCTCGGCCGCGATACCGAAGCACGGGGCGTCGACGTACTCCATGAAGAAGTAGTCGGCATCGATCAGCTCGCCCGTCTGATCGACGTAGTCCAGGCGGGGGGTCGGCACGTCGGACTCGCGCCGCACGAGCTCGATCGCGGCGAGCTCGTTGCGCATCATCCCGTGCTCGCGCGCCATCAGCGCGATGTCTGCGGGAGGCGCGATCTTCAGCACCACCTCGGCGCCGTCCCGCAGCCGGATCCGGTACAGGGCGTTGAAGAACCCGTACGACAACTCTGTCGCGAAGCCGTCACCGTCAGGCACCTGCTGGGAGCCGTAGGCGCGCTCGATCATCGCCCGCAGGGTCGTCGTCGACTGGCGGTTCTTGGTGATGCTCTCCACGCGGCTCTCTCCTTGAGTGGGGGCCCGAGCCCCAGGTCCGTCCACGGGTGGGATCGCTCCCACCTGCCGTTGCGTACCGACGTACGCAACACGGGAAGAGTAGCCCCACACCCGAGCAATGGCTACCACTTGGTAGGCAATGCCTCGAATCGTTGCGTACGAGCGTACACATGACTCGTGCAGACCTCGGCCCCGCGGCGACTGCAGGTCGGCCTTGATCCCCGGGTATCGCGGAATCAGGTTGGCGAAGAGGCCCCTGTTCGCTCCCGGTGCATCGCTTCTCCGATGTCCGGGCTCCAGCTCTCGACCTGAGTTCACGATGCGATGTACTGTTCATCGCATGCTGAACACACTCGACCGCATCGAGGTGATGGGTAGGCTCGGGCGGGCGATGAGCGACCCGACCCGGGCGCGCATCCTCGAGCGTCTGCTGGACGGTCCCGCCTATCCCGCCGACCTCGCGTCCGCGCTGGACCTGAGCCGGTCCAACGTGTCCAACCATCTCGCGTGCCTGCGTGGTTGCGGGCTGGTGCTGGCCGAGCCGGACGGCCGTCGCACCCGGTACGAGCTGGCCGACCCGCACCTGGGCGCCGCGCTGGGCGAGCTGATGCGCGTCGTGATCGACGTCCGCGACGGGCGTGAGTGCACGAACCCGCTGTGCGACGTGCCCGGCTGCACCGCCTGCGAGGTCGAGGCATGAGCCGCGAGTGCTGCGGCGGCGACGAGGCCGAGGACCGTCCCGTCCTGCTCGGGCTGGGCGTGAGGCCGCCGGCGCCCACCTCCGGCGACGGCACCGCGCAGAGCCGCGCCGACAGCGACGAGCACGACGAGCACGACGAGCACGACGAGCTGGCGCCCTGGTGGCGCGACCGCGCCTTGCTGCTGCCGGCCGTCTCGGGCGTCCTGCTGGCGGTCGGCTACGGCCTGGAGTGGTCCGGGCTGGAGGTGCCGGCCCGGGTGGTGCAGGCCGCGAGCCTGGTCGCCGGCGCCTGGACGTTCGTCCCTGGCGCCCTGCGTCGGCTCCTGCGGGGCCGGCTCGGGGTCGGGCTGCTCATGACGATCGCCGCGATCGGCGCCGTGGTGCTCGGGCATGTCGGCGAGGCCGCCGCTCTGGCGTTCCTGTTCTCGATCGCGGAGGCGCTCGAGGATCGTGCGATGGACCGCGCGAAGCACGGCCTGCGCGCGCTCCTCGCTCTGATGCCGGAGACGGCGCGGCTGTCGCGCCTCAGCGGCGAGGTCGAGGTGCCCGCCACCCAGGTGCGCGAGCTCGACCTGCTCGTCGTGCGCGCCGGGGAGCGGCTCGCGACGGACGGCGTGGTGACCGAGGGGCGGAGCTCCCTGGACACCTCGGCGATCACCGGGGAGTCCATCCCCGTCGAGGTGGGCCCTGGCGACGCCGTGCCCGCAGGTGCGGTCAACGGCACCGGGGCCCTGCTGGTGGAGGCCACCGCGGACGGGCGGGACAACTCGCTCACGACGATCGTGCGCCTGGTCGAGGAGGCGCAGGCGCGCAAGGGGGAGCGTGCACGGCTCGCCGACCGCATCGCACGCCCTCTGGTGCCGATCGTGCTGGTGGTCGCCGCGCTGGTCGCCGCGTGGGGGCTGGTCGTCGGCGAGCCTGGGCTCTGGGTACAGCGTGCGCTGGTCGTGCTGGTCGCCGCGTCGCCGTGCGCCCTGGCGATCGCCGTCCCCGTGACCGTAATCTCCGCGATCGGAGCGGCCAGCCGGTTCGGCATGGTCATCAAGTCCGGTGCGGCGTTCGAGGAGCTCGGCACGGTCCGGGCGGTGGCGATCGACAAGACGGGCACGCTCACCCGCAATCGCCCCGAGGTGGTCGAGACCGTCACCGCCCCGGGTACCACCCGCGAGCAGGCGCTGGCGCTGGCCGCCGCGCTGGAGGCGCGCAGCACCCACCCGCTCGCCGCGGCGATCCTTGCCACGACCCCGGTGCCGGCACGTGCCGACGACGTCCAGGGGCTGCCCGGCCGTGGCCTCCAGGGCACGGTCGACGGCCGGAGAGTCCGCGTCGGCACCACCCGCTGGATCGACCCGGGCGAGCTCGCCGGCAGCGCCGCCGCGCTGGAGGAGAAGGGCATGACGGTCGTCGTCGTGGCCGTCGACGACGCTCCGGCCGCGGTGCTCGGGATCCGCGACGAGCTGCGTCCCGAGGCTGCGGAGGCCGTCCGGCACCTGGCGGCGGACGGCGTCGCCGTGACGATGCTGACCGGGGACAACGAGCGCACCGCGCTCGCCCTCGCCCGGGAGGCGGGCATCGACGAGGTGCGAGCCGCGCAGCTGCCGCAGGACAAGGAGCGGGCGGTCCGCGAGTCCGCGCAGCGCGTCCCGACGGCGATGATCGGGGACGGCGTGAACGACGCCCCGGCACTGGCTGCCGCGAGCGTCGGCATCGCCATGGGTGTGGGGGGCTCGGCCGCCGCCGTCGAGTCTGCCGACGTCGCGTTCACCGGCACCGACCTGCGGCTGGTGCCCCAGGGGCTGGCCCACGCCCGCCGCGGGCGGCGGATCATGACCGGCAACATCGTCCTCGCCCTCGCGATCATCGTCGTGCTCTTCCCGCTCGCCCTGTTCGGCGTGCTCGGTCTCGCCGGGGTCGTCCTCGTGCACGAGGTGGCGGAGGTCGTCGTCATCCTCAACGGCCTGCGCGCCGCGCGAGGGGCTCGTGCCCTGCCGGTGCTCCCGCGTCCGGAGGCCCGTCTGATGGAGCCGGCCGCGAGGACGACGTCCTAGGAGGTCCGTCCGACGCCCGACGCCGTCTCCCGGTGGCGTCCTCGTTCGCGGGACGCACCCCGCGCCCAGGACACATGCGGTGCTCGCTCAGGTCGCGGCCGGCGCGCCGGCCACGACCACAGAGAAAGCCCGCGCGCCACATCCGCGGGGAGGGCGGTACGTAGGAGACGCCGTCCTACCCTCCGGCCTGCCCACCGTGCTGCCCGCGCGCGACACTGAGGTATGGCCAAGAAGAACCAGAGGCTCAGCGAGTTCCTCACCGCCAAGCGTGCCGCGGTGACGCCGCAGATGGTGGGGATCGAGGTGACCGGCACCCGGCGGGTGCCCGGGCTGCGTCGTGAGGAGGTCGCGTTCCTGGCAGGGGTCAGCGCCGACTGGTACGTCCGCCTGGAGCAGGGGCGCGGGGTCACGCCGTCGGAGCAGGTGCTCGACGCGATCGCGCGGATCCTGAGGTTGGACGATGCGGAGCGCGACTATCTGGTGAACCTGGCGCGCCCGGTGGGACGCCGGCCTGGTGGCGACGAGCTGCCGTCGGTGCGCCCGGGGGTGGTGCGGATGATCCGCCACCTCGACAATCAGCCGGCGTTCGTCCTGGGCCCGCGGATGGAGGTGCTGGTCGGCAACGAGCTGGCCTGGGCGCTGCTCGCCGACTTCCCCGCCCGCCCGGTGAATGACCGCAACCTGCTGCGCTGGATCATGACCGATCCGGAGGCCCGGGAGCTGTACCTGGACTGGGCGACGATCGCGAACGAGCTGGTCGGTGTGCTGCAGCTGGAGTCCTCGGCCCGCCCCCGCGACCCGCAGATCGCGGCACTGGTGGGCGAGCTCGCCACGACCAGCGACGAGTTCCGTCGCTGGTGGGCCGAACCGCATCCGGAGGGCCGCACGACGGGCACCAAGCGGTTCCACCATCCGGTGGTCGGGCCGCTGACGATCGAGTGGGAGGCGTTCACCGTCCCCGACGACGCCGCGCAGACGCTGTTCGTCTACACCGCCACCGACCCCCGCTCCGACGCTGCCCTGCGTCTCCTGGCCAGCTGGCGTGCCAGCGCCCGGGACGGGGCCGAGGTGGCCGACGAGGCTGTGCGGACTCCTGTGGGCGCCGACACGGTGGAGCGGACCGGGCCGCGCACGCCTCGTTGACCAAGCGCGACGTCGGGCAGCGCCACCGACGCCGGGTAGGCCCTGGCTGCCTAGGACACTTTCTCCCCTTCTGCGAGCGGCGGGCTCGTTCGAGCATGGTTGATGGCCGCGGCGAACGTCGTGGCACGGAAGGGAGAAGTCATGTCTACCGATCGTCCGCTCGCCATGGTGACCGGAGGCTCGTCCGGCATCGGGTTCGAGCTCGCGAAGCAGTTCGCCACGAACGGTTTCGACGTCGCCATCGCGGGTCAGAGCGACCGTGTGCACCAGTCGGCCGAGGCGCTGCGCGAGCTGGGGGCGCAGGCGTGGGCCCACCAGCACGACGCGTCGACCTATGACGGCGTGGAGGGCTTCTGGTCCTTCGTCGCCGGCCTGGGACGCCCGCTGGAAGCGGCCGCGCTGAACGTGGGCATCGGCCTGGGTGGTGCGTTCGTCGACAACGACCTGGACGACGAGCTGCGGCTGATCGCGGTCAACGTCACCGGGACCGTGCACCTGGCCAAGCGTGTGGTGCAGGACATGGTGCCCCGCGGGCGTGGTCGCATCCTGGTCGTGTCTTCGATCTCCGCCGCCACCCCGACCCCGTACGAGACGGTCTACGGTCCCTCCAAGGCGTTCGGGTTCTCCTTCGCCGAGTCGCTGCGCGAGGAGCTGCGCGACACCGGTGTGAGCGTGACTGCGCTGCTGCCCGGCGCCACGGACTCCGACTTCCACGTCAACGCGGGCATGAGCAACACCGCGCTCGGCCCGGGCGCGAAGAAGAACGACAAGACCCTGGTCGCGCGGCAGGGCTTCGCGGCGCTCATGGACGGCGCCGACCACGTCGTGGGCGGCGACGAGGAGACGCAGCGGCAGGTCGAGGAGAACCGCACCACCCCCGAGACCGTCAAAGCAGCGCGCCAGGCCGAGCTCACCCGCCCTCGCTGACCCGTCCACCGGTCGAGGAAGGGCTGACGTGAACCACCTGAACGACACCGTCGAGCACGGGCGTGCCTGGATCGACCAGGCTGCCGGCGTGCGCATCGGCTACACCGTGACCACCCCGGCCCAGGGAGCGGGCAAGACCGTCGTCCTGCTGCACGGCGCGCCCCAGACCCGTTACGCCTGGCGCAAGGTCACCGGCCCCTTGACCGAGTCCGGCTACCGCGTGATCGCTCCGGATGTCCGCGGCGCCGGTGCGTCGTCGAAGCCCCGGGACGGCTACGACAAGTGGACGATGGCCGGCGACATCCACGCCCTGGTGCACGAGTTGCTCGGCGTCGACGAGCCCGTGTCGTTGGTCGGGCACGACCTCGGGTCGATGCTCGCCCTGAGCTACGCGCTGCGCTACCGCGAGGACGTCGCGAGCGTGACGTTCATGGAGGCGCCGCTGCCCGGCACCGACTACTACGAGCAGCGCAAGGTCGCCAAGAGCGCGTGGCACTTCGACTTCCACGCCAACCCCGACATCGCGGTCTACCTGACCCACGGGCGCGAGCGGTGGTACATCAACCGCTTCTACGACGACCTCACCTACCAGCCCGACGCGATCACCGAGCAGGACCCGGACGTGTACGCCCGCGCGTTCGAGGCCCCCGGCGCGATGCGCGCCCTGTGCGAGATCTACCGCGAGCTGGACCACGACGCCGACCTCAACCGCGCCGCGCTGAAGAAGGACGGCAAGCTCACCATGCCGGTCCTGGCATCCGGGGGCGGCGAGCAGGCACTAGCACGCAACTACCCTCCGATGGTCGAGGAGATCGCCGAGGACGTCACGGGCCAGCTCATCGCCGGCTCAGGGCACTGGGTCGCCGAAGAGACGCCGCAAGAGTTCGTCGACCTGTTCGTCGACTTCGACACCCGTGCACGAGGCGCCAGGCAGTAGCGCGATGGCGTCAGGCCGACGCGAGTACCTCGGCTCTGGAGATGCGGGCCGAGCAGAAGCGACTGGGTAGGACCACCTCACCCCTCCCTCGCGGCATCTCGCTCATGCTGACGATGACTGGTCCCGCCTCCCTCGGCGCCGGCAGCAGGTGGCGGTCACCGCGCCCAGGAGCGCACCCCGCGCCTCCCGGACGGCTTCGAGCCACGATGAGCCACTGACACTGCACGGAGAAGAGAAAGGTCTCGGATGAGCACCACCCCGAATCGACGAGTCGCCGTCACCGGCAGCAGCGGGAAGCTCGGCTCTGCCGTGGTCCGCAACCTGGCGGAGGCCGGCTGGAGCGTCCATGGCTTCGACGTGCTGCCGCCTGGACGAGAAACGGCCGGCTCGTTCACCCGCCTCGACCTGACGGATCTCGGCCAGGTGGTCGAGGCCCTGCACGGCATCGACGAGCTGCACGGTGGCGTGGACGCAGTCGTGCACCTCGGCGCGATCCCGGGGGCGAGCAACGCCGCCAACACGGCGACCTTCACCAACAACCTGACCTCGACGTACCACGTGTTCACGGCCGCGCAGATCGCCGGCGTGCGCAACATCGTGTGGGCCTCGAGCGAGACCCTTCTGGGGTACCCGTTCGCCACCACCGAGCCGCCGTACGTCCCCATGGACGAGGAGTACCCGGCCCAGGGCAACGTCGCGTACTCGTTGGCCAAGGTGCTCGAGGAAGAGATCGCGCGTCAGCTCACGCGCCGCGACCCGCGGCTGAAGATGATCGGGCTGAGGTTCTCCAACATCATCGAGCCGGAGCAGTACGCGAGGTTCCCCGACTTCGAGAACGACCCGGACAGTCGAGCGTGGAACCTGTGGAGCTATATCGACGTACGCGACGCCGCGCGCAGCGTCCGACTCGCTCTCGACGCAGAAGTCTCAGGGTTCGAGGCTGTCAACATTGCCGCGGCCGACACGGTGATGACCACGCCGACGGCCGAGCTGCTCGCACGAAAGCTGCCCGACGTCCCCGTACGCACCGCGGTCGAAGGGACCCAGGGCCTCATCGACATCACCAAGGCCGAAGGCCTGCTCGGCTGGTCGCCGCAACACACCTGGCGTTCACCCGCGTAGCCGACGGGAGGCGACTGCGGACGGCTGTCGCACGACGTCGGGCTGCTGCAGCGTGGGCGTGGCACCGCAGGGTTCCTGCAGCAGCGCTCATCGATCAATCCCGCTGGTGGGCTGGACCCCCGCGGAGGATTGGTGGAGCGCCCCTACCTCCCTCGCGAGAGGGGGTTGCGGGCCGGTGGGCGCTCGGACCTCGTCACGAGAGACCGTGATGGTCCGGATGTCGTTGCACCCTCCACCGAGCCGTTCGGGAGATCAGGTCGGACCGGTCCATGACGGCTGGGGCCGCGGGCGCGTGGGGCGAAGGATCGATCCTGGACGGCATGACGGTCGGCGCGCTCGCCGGCCACCTGGCACGCAGCGTGCTGCAGGTGGAGTGGTTCCTCGACGGGCCGCTCGACCAAGGCATCGAACCCACGACCGCGGTGACCTACTACGCCCGCATCGTGGACGCCCCGGACCCGGGCTCGGCGCTCAACCGTGGCGTGCGTGCGCGCAGCCAGGAGTCCGCGGCGGCGGGCGCTGCCGCCGTGGCGAGCGACACCGCGACGGCACTCGACCGCCTCCGCGCCCGGCTGCCGCAGGAGCCTACCGACCGCCGTGTGGCGATCCTGCACCGGCCGGGGGAGGAGATGCTCCTCGACGAGTACCTGCGCACCCGGTGCGTCGAGCTGGCCGTGCACACCGACGACCTCGCCCTCAGCGTCGGGGCGGACGCACGCGCGCCCGAAGCGGCGACGGCAGTCGCGATCGACCTGCTCGTCGCCGCGGGCGCCGAGCGGCATGGCGGGCTCGCCGTCCTGCGCGCCCTCAGCCGCCGTGAGCGAGACGATGCCGGGGCGCTGCGGGTGCTGTAATCCGGATGACGCCCCGCCCTGGACGTTGAAGGCACTATCGCCCTGGGTGACAACCACCCGGTCGGGCGGCACACGGCATCGACACCGGTCACGACAAGTCCGCGGCCGGTCCAGCGTGCAGCCAACCGGCATGGACTCCTTGCGGAGCCCTCAAGCGACGAATCTTCGGTCGATGGCGCGTAGAGCGGCCCAGGAGGGTGGCGCTAGTGGGTGGTGACGGGGGTCGTGTAGAGGCTCGGTGTGCAGCCCAGCTCGCCGGGTTCGATGAGGATCCTGTCGAAGGCGGTGAACTGCCGCGTGGGCTTGCCGTCCGGCCGCACGGCCACGATGCAGTCGCGCGCCTGCGTGACGCCTACGGCTGCGACGAGCTCGTCCGCCGCCCGTTCCGCCCGGACGACGTCGACCCCCGGGAAGACTGCGCGCAGGGCCGCGATCGCGTCGTCGGGGCTCGCTCCGTCAGGGAGCTGGTCCAGCACCTGTCGCACCTCGTCACTCTCGTCGGCGTCGAGGGACGGAGGCGGCGTCGGCGAGGGCTGGGCAGGCGACGAGGCCTGCGGGCAGTCGACCTTGTCGTAGTCGGCGACGTCGTCCAGGTCGGATGCCCGGACCACGAACCGCCAGCAGGACCTCGAGCTCCCCGAGTTGCGACCCGCATCGCCCATGACGCTGTCGATGTGATCGACGTTGACCACGATGGCGAGGTCGATCAGCGCTCCGTCGCGGTCGCCTGAAGACCCCTGCCAGGCGAGGGCGACGACCGAGTAGGACACCCCGTCCTCGCCCTGCGGCAGCCGCGGCGACACAATCGCGCGTCGTTGAACGATCGCGGCGGCGTCGGCGGGCTCGTCGTAGGACGGTTCGACGTCGTCGGCGATCCCGATCGCGACGCGCTCCCCGAGCTCAGCGGCCAGTGCATCGCCGTCTTCCGCGACGAAGATCCCGGCGGCGTCGCGGACGGGCCCGTCGACCAGCTTGTTCACGATGTAGATGGTGGCGATCGTCGGCACGACCGTGAGTAGTGCGACGAGTCCCAGGATCTTCATGAAGAGGCCGGTCTTGCGACGCGGTGGCTTGCCCTCGGCGTTGAGCACGCGCTGATCTTGGCGGATCGCTGCCCGGAGCGCCAACCTTCCGCTGGCGCCCGCGGGTTGCAGGTCAGCAGTCTCCCGCCGGGGGAGCACCGGCATCGGCCGACTCTTGCCGCTGGCCCGCCCGCACCGAGATGATCCGGGATGTGATCGATCCTCGGGGCACCGACGTCACGCCTGAGCGCACCCGCCGGTCGGCGCGCGGCGGAGGCGGCCGCGCCGGGGCACTCGTGTTCCTCGCGCTCGTCTTCGGAGTCCCCGCCGTGATCGGGTACGTCGCGTTCACCCCGCAGAGCGGGGAGCGGTTGGCGCGCAGTCTCAACGGGGACGTGATCGTCGGCCTCGCGGACGACATCCAGGAGGTGCAGGGCGAGGCGCTGGATGCTGAGTCCGTGGCCCGGGGCGCCGTGGCGTACCCCCGCCTTCCCCACGACGTGGTCGGTGCCTCGTACGGCGTGGTGCCGCTCGCCTGGGAGGGCCGCACGGACGACGACGGCGGCGCGCAGGTCGACCTGGCTGTCACCGTCCTCGTAGCTCACGAAGACGGCGTCGGGTTGTTCGACCCCGGGAGGAATTCCGGGAGCCGCACGACCTGCGTTCGGTTCGTCGTGCACCAGTTCGACCCGGACGGTGTCGCCGACCACGACCAGATCCACTGTCCAGAGCCCCTCACGGCGGCAACACCGCGGCCGACCCCCGTCGCGTCTCAGCGCGCCGACCTCGAGTCGGGCGTACTCGAGGTCCTCAATGCGCTACCTGACGGCGCGCAGCCCCCGGATGTCGGGCCGGCGGTGTGGGCCGCGCTCGGAGATGACTGGGCTGCCGCGCCGGCCTGTACCTGCGACCGGTCACGACGCACTGAGATGCACCGGCCACTCAGGGTCGGTGAACGCCCACCGGGTACCACCTGATCAGTGGCTGACCTTGGCCATTGTCGCGAGCTTGCGGCAGGAAGAAGGCACGAAGGGGCGCCGGCCAGCGGCGACTCCAGCGACATGACCTCGTGTCCGGTGGACGCGTGAACGTGTCCGACTGGCGGGAGCGCGCCGCGTCGACCCTGCCGGAGGATCGGGTCGTCCCCGTTCCGCGGTAGCCGCCGCCCACGTCAGGAGGCCCCATGTTCATCGCGATCCTCGATCTCCACACCGCCGCAGCCGACCGCCCCGCCGCCCTCGCACGGTTCGACGGCGAGGCCGACCTGGTCCGCGCGATGCCCGGCAACGTCGCCTTCCGGGTCTACGCCGCACGCGAGGACGACACCGCGATCGCCGTGGTCCACGAGTGGGACGACGAGGCCTCCTTCGCCCGCTACCTGGGCTCCGACTCCTTCGCGCGCCTGGGCGGGTCGGTCCGCCCGCTGCAGACCGGCACGACGGTGAGCCGGCGCTTCCGTGCCGACCTGCTGGAGTCGGTGGCCTGACCGCCGGCGCCACGACCAGCCGCCTAGGATCGAGCCGTGCGAGACCGCCGATGACCCGCCGCGCGTCCAGCTTCGTCCGCACGTTCGCGCCGGAGCCCGCACGCGACCTCTGTCCGGACCGCCACTACCTGCTCTGCGCCTCCGCCGGAACCCTCCGGCTGGAGACGCAGGGCCAGGCATGGTTGCTGCCACCGGCGCGCGCCGCGCTGATCGAGGCGGGCCGGCCCATCCGGGTGAGCATCCCGCGGCCGGCCACGACCGCATCCGTCCTCTTCGACACGGCCTGGGTGCCGCCCCCGCCGGCTCCGCTGACGGTCTTCGACCTCGACCCCTTGGCGCACGCGCTGCTGGCCGAGTGCCGCGCCTGGGGCGAGGCCGACGCACCGCTGACCGCGTACGCCGAGACGCTGTACGCCGCGCTCGCCGCGGTGACCTGGCGGCTCGCCCGGGAGCCGAGCCCGGTCGTCGTGCCGGCGGGCCGCTCGCCCGAGCTGCGCCGCGCGCTGCAGCTGACGGAGCGACGCCTCACGGATCCGGTCCGCTTCGAGGAAGTCGCCGACGCGGTGGGCCTCGCCCCGCGTTCCCTCGCGCGCCGCTTCGAGGAGGAGGCCGGCATGACGTGGCGCGCGGTGCTGCGCAGGATGCGGGTCGCGGCCGCGATCGAGCACCTCGCCGCCGGCGAGGCCCCGGTCACGGACGTCGCGTACGCCGTCGGGTACAACTCGCTGTCCGCCTTCAACCTCGCGTTCAAGGAACTGACCGGCCGTACTCCCACGCAGTACCGGGCTAGTTTCCGGTCGTGAACTGTCGGCCGCCAGCTCGCTGACCCGCACCCGCCAGGCCTGAGCGTCCTGCCGCCGCGTCAGCATCGTGGTGGGCGTCCGGCAGCGGAGGCGGCATAGCCGACCCGCACCGCAAGGAGATTCCATGACTCAGCCGCCCGACGGGCTTCCCGTGTATCGACTGCTGACCGGCCCGGATGACGCGACGTTCTGCCGCCGCGTCTCCGAAGCCCTGGCGCTGGGCTACCGCCTCTACGGATCACCGTCGATCAGCCTGAGCGGGGAGCGGGTCATCGCCGCACAGGCCGTGCTGTGGCCCCAGGTGACGTCCGAGGAGTGATGCTTCCTCAGATGGACTGCCGGCGGCCATCGTGGAGGTCCTCCGCCCCAGCGAGGCGCGCGCAAAGCCGGTGTCGATCAGCACGCCCGACTGGTCGGCGTAGTGGAGGCGGGGGGGCGGCACGTCGGACTCGCGCCGCACGACCTCCATCGCGGCGAGCTCGTCGGCGTGGGCGGTCCGTCGCACCCCGACGGTCGCTTGCTCGGGATGGTCGATCAGCCTGATCTCTCGGTCGTCCACCGTCGTTCTCGTTCGTCCAGCCGCGTGCTGGCCTCGTGCCCGGCGTCGTCCGCGACAACTCCACGATCGCAACGTGCGACGGCGGGCGACAGGGCCGTTGGTCACGACCCGGTGGGCCGCACTCCCTCGTGCGGTCCGGTCGGACGGCACTGTGCCCGTGACGCCGAGGGCAGGACGATCGGGGCAAGGAGCGGGCGCGCAGGTACGTCGGCCGCGCCACGAAGGAGCCCGCCATCACGCACACCTGGAAGGCCGAGATCCAGCTCTTCGACGCCGACGACCCGGGGGCAGACGGTGTCGTCACGGCGGCCCACGCCCTCCTCACGACGCCGGCCGGCTACGCGTTCCGCGTCGCACGCGTCGAGCCGCCCCGGACGCTCGTGCTCCGGCAGAGCCCCCCGGAGCACCCGTGGAACGGCGTCTGGTCGTTCCACGTCCTGCCCCGACCCGACGGGACCTGTCGGCTCCTGTCCCGCTCCCGCACCACGACCCCGGACAGCCGTGCGCTCCGCCTCGCCACCCGTCTCGGGGAGCCGGTGACCCTGGTGATGACCCGACGCATGCTCCGGGGGATCCGACGGCGCGCCGAGCGGGCGAGGGAAGGGTGACTCTCGGTCGTCCCTCGATGGGGACAGCCGGGCGTCCCGACGAACGGGCCCGCGGCGGCACGGCTCAGGCCTTGCGCTGCGCCTCGGTCCGGGCTTCGTTCCGCTGCTGTGCCGCCTTCGGGTCCGTCTCGTCGGCCTTCGCCCGCACGCCGTCCTCGACGGACCGACCCACGGCAGGATCGACGGAGCGCCAGTACGCGAACGCCCGCTCGAGGACGGGCTCGCTCACGCCGTTCAGCAGGTGCCCCACGACGTTGTCGACGAGCCGTCCGCGTGCGGCGTCGTCCATCACATCCCGCACGAGCGTGCCCGCCTGGCCGAAGTCGTCGTCGGCCTGGTGCGTCTCGTACGCCGCACGGACCATCTCGCCGTCCGACGCCCAGCCTCGCTCAGCGTCGAGCGCCGGACCGTCGGCGTGGGCACCGCCGACGGAGTTCGGCGTGTAGACGGGGTCGCCGGGATTGGTGTGCCGGCCGGCGCCGTCCTTGAGGTAGGAGCGCACCTCGACGTGCGGTCGGTTGACCGGGACCTCGGTGTAGTTGACCCCGAGCCGGGCGCGGTGCGCGTCGGCGTAGGAGAACATCCGCCCCAGGAGCATCTTGTCGGGGCTGATCCCGATCCCCGGCACGAGGTTGCTCGGTGCGAACGCGGCCTCCTCGATCTCGGTGAAGTAGTTGGTCGGGTTGCGGTCGAGCGTCATCCGCCCGACCTCGACGAGCGGGTAGTCGCCGTGCGGCCAGACCTTGGTGAGGTCGAACGCGTTGAACCGGTAGGTCTTCGCGTCGGCGTAGGGCATCACCTGGACGTACAGGGTCCAGCTCGGTGCTTCGCCCGCGGCGATGTGCTCCCAGAGGTCGCGCACGTGGTAGTCGGTGTCCATCGAGGCCATCTGGTCGCCCTCGTCCTGAGTGAAGAACTCGATGCCCTGGTCGGTGTGGAAGTGGTACTTCACCCAGAAGCGCTCGCCCGACGCGTTGACCCACTGGTACGTGTGGCTCGAGTAGCCGTTCATGTGCCGCCAGGATCGGGGGATGCCGCGGTCGCCCATCAGCCACGTGACCTGGTGCGCGGACTCGGGGGACAAGGTCCAGAAGTCCCACTGCATGTCGTGGTCGCGCAGGTTGTTGTCGGCCCGGCGCTTCTGGGAGCGGATGAAGTTCTGGAACTTCATCGGGTCGCGCACGAAGAAGACCGGCGTGTTGTTGCCGACCATGTCGTAGTTGCCGTCGTCGGTGTAGAACCGCAGCGCGAAGCCGCGCGGGTCGCGCCACGTGTCCGGGCTGCCGAGCTCGCCCGCGACCGTCGAGAAGCGGGCGAGCATCTGCGTGGTCCGTCCGGGCTGGAACACGTCCGCCCGGGTGTACCTGCTGACGTCGTGGGTCACCTCGAAGCGACCGAAGGCGCCTCCGCCCTTCGCGTGGGGCTGACGTTCCGGGATCTTCTCCCGGTTGAATCCCGCCATCTGCTCGATCAGGTAGTGGTCGTGCAGCACGATCGGGCCGCTCGGGCCGGTCGTGAGGGAGTGCTCGTCGCTCGCGGCGGGGGCGCCGTTGGTCGCGGTGGTGCGTCGGTCGCTGCTCATGGTGCTCCATCGGGTCGAGGGAACGGGAGGCATCATCCGTGCCCTTTCAACGTAGGAGCGAGGGCGCGGGAGCGCGAGAGGAGCCTTCGCGCCCCCGCTTGCTGTCACCCGCCTGCGCCGGAGCCGCCCTCGCCGTCAGCACCGTCCCCGCCGGACAACGCCGCGCGGACCGCGTCCGCGTCGGTGTCGATCGTCGCCCGGTCGACGCCGTCGGTGACGGGCACCCGCGCCGCCACCTCGTCGACCAGGGCGGCGGCCTTCCCGCTGTCGATCCAGTCGGCGGTCAGGTCGTCGACGGCGGCGTCCACCTTCGAGGAGAACTCGTCGTTCTCCTCGAACCGGGTGACGAGCGCGTTCTCGCTCGTCATCCCGCCCATGCCGCCGCCCCCTCCGGGGCCGCCCTCCGTGCCCTCGGGCGGACCCTGGGCGTCGTCGCCGCCGGGCATCGCCCCTCCGCCACCCATGCCGCCACGCATGCCGCCGCCCATGCCGCCGGGTCCGGACATGCCGCCGAGGGCGAGGTTGAGGTCCCACGACACGACGCTGAGGAGGCCGGTGTCGACGTCGTAGTACAGGTAGGCGTTCCTGCCGGGCCCGGAGATGGTGTCGAAGTTGTCGAGCACCTCCTGCGTGCCCAGGTACCGGGCGAGGGAATCGACGTCGACCCACTGGTCGAGCTCGTCGGCGAACTCCTCGTCCGACGCGCCGTCGAGCCACTTGAGGAACGACACGACCGGCTGCAGGTCCTGGCTCCCGACGAGGTTGACCTGCTTGAAGTCGTCCGTGTACTCGGTCTGGTCGTCCCCCTGGTACTCGAACGAGCTCGTGGACAGCAGCTTGTAGAGCACCCCGTCGCCCTCGAGCTCGTCGGCGTACTGCGGGTCGGGGTTCTCGACGACGAGGCGGGTCGTGGTCGGACGCTCGTTCACGGCGTAGGTGGTGAACGAGTAGTCCTGCGTGGGCTGTCCCGACTGCGCGGTGAGCTCGAGCGCGACCGCCTCGTTGAGCGACGAGGTGCTCGACGCGCTCGCGGGACGGATCGAGAGCTCGGTCCGCCCCTGGTAGGCGCGGCCCGGCTCGTTCTCGTCGAAGCTCACCAGCAGAGGCAGGTTCTCCGGCTCCTCGGTGGTCAGGGACGCACCCGTGCCGCCGAAGCCGCCGCCTCCCTGCCCGCCGCCGGGCGTCCCGCCCTCCGGCATCTGGCCACCTTCGGGGAGCTCCATCCCCTCGGGTGGCTGGGGCATGCCGCCGCCCTGCCCGCCGGCGCCGCCGCCCATGCCGCCCGGGGCACGCTCGCCCTCGGTGTCGGAGCCCGCGCGGTCGTCGACCAGGGCCGAGAGCGTCGAGTTGCCCTTGAGGCGCACGGCGACGTCCTGGATGGTGGTGCCGTCGATGGTGATGTCGGCCGACATCCACTCCTTCTCGCCGTCGGCGAAGTAGGCGTCCAGCATCTCGTCGTAGCGCGTCTGCGTGTACGACAGCGAGATCTCGTGGTCCACGGAGTCGTCGAAGAGGTCGACGGTCCCCGTGATGTCCTGCGTGATGCGCTCGTCGTCGGTGACGGCGGCCGAGCTCGTGGAGTACGGCCGGATCGTCACGTCCCCGAAGAACGCCAGGGCGACGGCGACCCCGGCCACCCCTGCCGTGAGGGGCTTCCAGTGCTGGCGCAGCCGGACCGGGAGGCGCTTGCGGAGGCTTGCGAGGCTCGTGTTCACCTGGTGGGTCACCTGCTCACATGTCGGACTGGTCGTACCCGGTCAGGACGGTGACCTTCTGCCCGGAGTTGATCGCGCCGAGCTCCTCGATGACCTCGGCGGTCGTGACGCCGCCCTTGAGGCGCACGGAGTAGAACAGCTCGGTCAGCGCGCCGCCGCGCACCGTCTCGACGCTCACCAGCTCGAACTCCTGGGTCAGGCGGACCAGCACGTCGGCGACGTCCTGCTGGTACCGCGGCTCGGGCGGCACCTGGACCTTGACCACCTGCCGCTGGATGTCGAGCTTGAACCAGTCGAAGCGCTGCATGAGGAAGACGACGAGCAGGATGATCGCCGTCGCCGCGGCGGCCAGCAGGTAGAAGCGCGTACCCACGGCCATGCCGATCGCCATCACGAGGAAGATGAACCCGACGTCGCGGGTCTCCTTGATCGCGTTGCGGAAGCGGATCACGGACAGGGCGCCGACGAGGGCGAACGCGCGGGCGATGTTCGACCCGACGACCAGCATGATCACGGCGACGACCATGCCGATGATGACGAGGGTCTGGACGTAGGACTGGCTGTAGGAGATGTTCCGGTGCGTCCGCTTGTACACCCAGCCGATGGCCGAGGACAGCACGAAGGACAGCACCAGCGTCATCGCGACGTCGAAGACGGAGAAGGTTCCGCTCAGGTCTTGCAGGTTCATCGGACCAGGACACTCTTTCGCTCGGAGGCGTCGACGACGCCGTTCGGGGTGGTGGGCTCGGTGGTGTGGTCGGTGGCTGGCGTGCAGTCGCCGAGGACGGCGTCGAGCTCGTCCGGGGCGTGCATGGTGGACCTCGGCGCCAGGCCGAAGGCCTGCACGCTCTGGCAGTACTTGGAGATCCGCACGACGTCGAGGCTCATGCGGGCGGTGAGATCGGTGACCCACGCGGGGACGCGCTCGTCGGCCTTGATCTCGAGCACGGACAGGCGCGCCGGCAGGACGAGCCGGTCGGGGCTCTCGGAGGCGAGGTGGAAGTCCCGGTCCCGGCCCCGCAGGCGGTGGTCGAGGGTGACGCGCAGGCCCAGGTCGGCCTCGCGGCCCACCCACGCCTCCCGGTGGTACCCGGTGGTCACCGTCGGGCGCAGGTCGAGCTCGCCGACCAGGGTCGACACCTCGTCGAGGAACGCGGCCTCGCGGGGGCTGACCTCGCCCTCGGGCTCGTAGCCTTCCGGGGAGCAGAGCCGCAGCGCGTCCCGGTACGGCAGCACGACGCGCCGCTTCTGCGTGACCCGGTTGACCCGCTGCTTGATCTCGACGAAGACCCTCGACTCCGGCGTCAGGTCGTCGGCCGTGCCGTAGTGCCGCACGCGCAGCTTGCGCCGGAACCTCAGGCCCTCGATCTTCTCCCAGTAGAACTTCAGCCGGGCCGTGTCGTAGTAGACGCTGGTGATCGGGTATCCCCGGTCGCCGGAGTACGCGTCGTCGTCCATGTGCCGGCGCAGCTCCGTGCGGAGCTCCTCGGCCTGGTCCTGCGGGACGAGGTACTTGATCTCGAACCGGTTGAACGCGTGCAGCCGGCTCGCGGTGGCGGTACGTGCCGAGGTCGCGGCGCCTGCCGGGCCCACCGGCCAGGGGTCGCTGGGTGTCGCGCGGGGTTCGGTGCGTCGGGACCGACGTCGCACTGGACGTTCCTCTCGTCGGTGCCGGGGCGGCGTCACGGGTGAACACGAGCCGCCCGGCAGGTGAACAACCGGGGACCCGCAGACTGTCGGGGCAACTTATGCAGCCGCTGAGATCTGCGGGGTCGCGGGCGAAGACATAGCGGGCTCACAGGTTCGGCACAGGAAGCGCGGGGGTGGGGGCCGCAGGCTGACGCCCATGTCGTCGTCTCTCGTGCCCTCGTCCGTACCGACGGCCGGGCGTCCGGACCTCCCGCTCCTCACCCGGCCGGACGGGTCGTCCGTGCGGGCCCTCGTGGTGGACGACGAGCTCAACCTCGCCGAGCTCCTCACGAGCGCCCTCCGCCTCGAGGGGATGGAGGTCGCCGCAGCGCCCGACGGCGCGTCGGCGCTCCGGCTGGCGCGGGAGACCGTCCCGGACCTGGTCGTGCTCGACGTGATGCTCCCGGACATGGACGGGTTCACCGTGCTGCGTCGGCTGCGGGCCCAGGGCGCTCGGATGCCGGTGCTGTTCCTCACCGCGCGCGACGCCGTCGAGGACCGGGTCGCCGGGCTCACCGTGGGCGGCGACGACTACGTGACGAAGCCGTTCAGCCTGGAGGAGGTCGTCGCCCGGGTGCGCGGTCTGCTGCGGCGTGCGGGCGCGGTGACGCGCTCCGAGGACGGCGTGCTCGTCGTCGGCGACCTCGAGCTCGACGAGGACGCGCACGAGGTGCGCCGGGCGGGGGAGGACATCCACCTCACGGTGACGGAGTTCGAGCTGCTGCGGTTCTTCATGCGCAACCCGCGCCGGGTGCTGTCCAAGGGGCAGATCCTCGACCGCGTGTGGAACTACGACTTCGGCGGGCAGTCGAGCATCGTCGAGCTGTACGTCTCCTACCTGCGGCGCAAGATCGACAAGGGCCGCGAGCCGATGATCCACACGCTGCGCGGGGTGGGGTACGTCCTCAAGCCGGCCGCCTCCACGACGGAGGGTGGAGCCGGTGCGTGACCGTCGGGCGGGGGCGGGACGGCGGCTCACCGGCCTGCGGCCGATCACGCTGCGGCGGCGGCTCGTCCTCGTGCTCGCCGTGGTCGTCGTGGTCGTGACGGTCGGCCTGGCGACGGCCTCGACGGCCGTGCTGCGCTCCCAGCTCGTGGCGCAGGCCGATCAGCGCCTGGAGCAGGCGAGCCAGCGGCTCGTCGACGGGCCCGGGCCACGGCCTCCCGGCACCGACGGCGCGGAGGGCTCGGGCGGCTCGGACGCCCAGGACGGCCAGGACGCCGCCCTACCGCCCACCCCGACCGACGACCGGTCGGACTTCCCCGCGGGCTTCGGCCCGGGCAGCGCCGTCGTGCGCTCCGTGGACGGCGAGCTGGAGCTCGCCGACCACGTGTCGGACGCGCTGGAACGCACGACCCTGGACGACGCCCAGGTCGCCGCCCTCCAGGCGGTGCCCGCGGACGGCCGGGCGCACGACGTCGACGTGCCGGACCTCGGCGCGTTCCGGGCGGTGCACCGGACCGGCGACGGCGGCGAGGACGCGGTCGTCGCGGCCAGCACCGCGACCGTGGACTCGACCGTGCGCGGGTACGTCCTCGTGCAGGCCGCGCTCGGCGTCGCGGGCCTGCTGGCCGCGGTCGGCGTCGGCGCGTGGCTCGTGCGTCGCTCGCTGCGCCCGCTGGACGACGTCGCCGCCGCCGCGGTCCGGGTGTCGGAGCTCGAGCTCGGCCAGGGCGCGGTGGCCGGCATCCCGCGGGTGCCGGCGCCCCTCACTGACGAGCGGATCGAGGTGGGGCAGGTCGGCGCGGCGCTCAACCGGATGTTGGAGAACGTCGAGACGTCCCTCCGGGCGCGGCACGACTCGGAGCAGCAGGTGCGCCGGTTCGTCGCCGACGCGAGCCACGAGCTGCGCACCCCGCTCGCGACCATCCGCGGCTACGCCGAGCTCGTCCGCCGCGCCCCGGACGAGCCCGGCGGCGGGACGTCGCGGTCGCTCGACCGGATCGAGGCCGAGGCGGTGCGCATGTCCGGCCTCGTCGAGGACCTGCTGCTCCTGGCCCGGCTCGACGCCGGACGGCCGCTCGACCGGGCGCCGGTCGACCTGGCGGCGCTCGCCGTCGACGCCGTGATGGACGCGCACGCCGCGAGCCCGGAGCATGACTGGGCGCTCGCGCTGCCGGGCGACGACGGCAGCGACGGCAGCGACGGCGGGGAGGCGGGCCGTGACGTGAGCGACGACGAGCGCGGTGACGAGGGGCTCGACGGCGGGGCGGGCGCGGACGCGCTCGTCGTGACCGGCGACGAGGCGAGCCTGCGCCAGGTGCTGGCGAACCTGCTGGCGAACGCGCGCACGCACACGCCGGCGGGCACGCGCGTGGCGGTGCGGCTCCGCGACCGCCCGGACGCCGTCGAGATCGAGGTGGCCGACGACGGGCCCGGCATCGCCCCCGACCTGCGCCCGGCGCTGTTCCGCCGGTTCACGCGGGGCGACGCGTCGCGGCACCGCGCCGGCGGGTCGACCGGCCTGGGCCTCGCGATCGCCGACGCGATCGTGACCGCGCACGGCGGCACGATCGACGTCCGGTCCGCCACGGCCGATGAGCGGCCCGCCGCCGGGGCGGGGACGACGTTCACCGTGCGCCTGCCGCGCGGGCACGCGGAGGACGGCGCGGTGAACGACGTGCGATGAACGACGGCCCGGCCTCAGCGTGCCGCGCCCGACGGCGGCTGGAAGCCCTCGGGGAACCCGCCGGCCGGAAACCCGCCCTGCGGACCGGACTGCTCGTCGGAGCCGCCGAGCCCGCTGAGCCCGCCCGATCCCTCCTCGTCGTCCTGCACGAGCTGCTGGTCCAGGTCCGCGAGCACGACCTCGTCGCCGACGGCGAGACCGTCGGTGATCTCGGTGCGCTCCGGCCCGACGGCGCCCGTGGTCACGTCGACCGTGCGGACGGCGTCGCCGTCGAGCACGCGCACCGTGCGCGCGGACCCGTCGGCGCTGACGGCCGAGGTCGGCACCACGAGCACGTCGTCCACGGTCGCGACCTCGATCGTCGCCGACGCGGACGTGCCCTCGGGCAGGTCGCCCGCACCCGACGCGTCGTTGCCGGAGGAGTCGTCGGCGGAGGAGTCGTCGCCGGCCGCGTCATCGCCGGCCGCGTCGTCGCCGGCAGGGTCGAGCGCGATCGTCGCCGCGTACGCCGGGGTCGAGGTGTCGGACGAGTCGAGGACGCCCACGCTGCTCACCGTGCCCGTGTACTCGCCGCCGGTCGCGGGCACCGTCGCGGTGACGGGCTGCCCGACCTCGACCGACCCGACCTCGGCGAGGTCGAGCGTCGTGGACAGGATGTAGCCGCCGTCGCCGAGGATCGTCACGGCCGCGTCGCCCGCGCTGACGCTCGCGCCCTTCGTGGCGTCGACCTGGGCGACCGTCCCCGAGACGGGCGCCGTGAGGGTGCCCGCGGCAGCGGCCGCCGCCGCGATGTCGACGTCGCTCTGCGCGACCGTCACTGCGGCGCGGTCCGCGAGGATGCGCTCGGCCGTGACCGTGCCGCTGCCCGACGTCGCGCCTGACCCCGTGCCCGACCCGCCGTCGAGGCCGGAGGCCCCGGTGCCGCCTGTGCCCGAGCCGCCTGTGCCCGAGCCGCCGGTGCCGCTCGGCAGGTCGCCGGCCCCCGATCCCGCGGCGCCGGAGGGTGCGGACCCCGACGGCGAGTCGGTGTCGGTCGGCGCGCCGCCCTGCGAGGTACCGCCCGAGCCCGCCTCGGGCATCTGCCCGGAGTTGGCGTCGCCGGAGCCGGAGCCGTCGTCCGTCGTGCCTCCGTCGGAGGTGTCGGCGTCCTGGAGCGCCCGGACGGCGTCGTCGAGCGCGTCGGCCTTCGCACCGAGCGTCGTCACGGCGTCGTCCAGGTCGGCCACGAGGTCGGTGAGGGCGCCCTCGGCCTTCCCGGTCGACTGCTGGGCGGTGTCGGTCGCGACGAGGGCGTCCTGCGCGGCGACGATCGCGTCCACGCAGGCGGCGAGGTCGTCGTCCGTGTCCGCACCGTCCGACGTGCCGTCCGAGGCGCCGTCCGAGGCGTCGTCCGCGGCGAGGACGGCGGCGCACGCGCTGTCGTCGCCCGTCGCGGCGGTCACGGCGTCGCCCGAGGCGCCGAGCGCCGTCGTCCCGTCGAGCAGCGCGTCCTCCACGGACTCGTACCCGGCGAGCAGCGCGTCCTGCGCCTGCTGCACGGACGTCTCGGCCTTCGCGAGCGCGGCGCGCGCGTCCGCGACGGCCTCCTCGAGGTCCGGGGTACCACTGGCAGTCGCCGTGGTCGGCGTGGTCGGCGTGGTCGTGACGGCCGCGCTGACGAGGCGTACCGAGACGGTCCCCGACGACGTGCTCGACGTCGTGCCGGACGTCGCGGAGCTGGGCTGGACGTCACCCGATCCGGACGCGCTGTCGGTCGAGTCGCCGCCTGTCGTGGTGCTGCCGGAGGCGACGCTCGTCCCGTCGGCCTGGGCCTCGAGGTCGTCGGCGAGCGTCTGCTTCGCGTCCGCCAGCGTCTCGGTGGCGTCGTCGACGGCGTCCTGCAGCTCGTCCGCGTCGAGCGTGGCGAGCGTGTCGCCCGCCTCGACCTCGTCGCCCGCCGACACCTTCACCGAGGCGACGGTGCCGGACGTGCCGAACGTCGTGTCGGCGCGGCTCGCGGACGCGACGGTCGCGCTGACCGCGACGTGCTGCGCGACGTCGCCCGTGGTCGCGGCGACCGTGCGGTAGCGGGCGTCGGCCGGGCGCAGCGCGAACGCCGTGCCCCCGACGCCCAGCACGGCCACCGCGACGCCCGCCGCGACGATCCGGCGGCGACGGGTCCGGCGCCGGCGGAGGGCGGCGTCACGCATCGCTGCCACCGTCCTGCGCGTCGCCCTGCGCGTCGCCCTGCCCGTCGCCCTGCCCGCCGCTCGCGCTGCCGGGGAAGCCGCCGCGGCCACCGAACCCGGTGGAGCAGCCGTCGTCGCCGGGGGAGGAGACGGTGAGGCTCGTCGCGGTCACCGCGCCGCCGTCGTCCTCCTCGCCCCGCGCCGTGACGCACTGCCCGACGGCGACGTCGTCGGCCGAGCCGTCCTGCTGCACGGTGTAGACGGTGGCGTCGTCGACCGTGACGGTCTCCTCGGTCGACTCGCCGTCGGACGACGTGGCGCTCACCGTGACGGTGGACCCGTCGACCGCCGTGACCTTCCCGGAGGTGAGGCCGCCGAAGCCGCCCCTGCCCCCGCCGGGGCCGCCGGACGGCATGTCCGTGGGCATGCCCGAGGGCATGTCGGTCGGCATGCCGGAGGGCATGTCCGAGGGGGCGCCCTCCGGTCGCTGCCCGTCCCCGTCACCGGGGACACCGCCGCCGAACCCGCCGGCGCACTCGCCGTCGGTCGGCTCGCTCACCGCGACGGTCGCCGCAGCGGCATCCTCGTCGGCGGTGGCGCCGTCGTCGCCGGGCGTGGCGCCCGACGTCGCGACCACGCACGAGCCCACGGCGACGTCGTCGAGCGTGCCGTCGACGGTGACCGTGATCGTGGTGTCGTCGGTCCAGGTGACGGCGGTCTGGGAGTCGGAGCCCTGGACCTGAGCCGTCGTGCCGTCGACGGCGGCGACCTCGCCCGAGACGCCGGGGGCGCGGCCGCCGCCCCCGGCGCCGCCGCCGGGCGCGCCCTGGCCCTGCGCCTGGCCGTCGGCCGCGGCCGTGGTGTCGGACGTGGCGGCGTCCGAGGACGAGCACCCGGCGAGCGCGACCGCGAGGCCGACGACGGCGACGCCGAGGAGCGCGGCCCTCGGGCGGCGTCCGGAGCCGGTGGTGAGGGGAAGGCCGGTACGGGGAAGGATGGTGCGGGGGGTCATGGAGCTCTCCAGGACGTGGGGGACGGATCCGTGGTGGGGTGCGGGCGCGGTCATTCGCTGCGCAGCGCGTCGATCGGGGCGAGGCGGGCGGCGCGGACGGCGGGGTAGACGCCGAACACCAGCCCGATGGCGAGCGCGACGGCGAGCGAGCCGGCCACCGCGACGGGCGACACGACGATCGACGAGTCGAGCACCGCCGGCAGGGTGACCGCGGCGAGGACGCCGAGTCCGGCGCCGACGAGCCCGCCGGTGACGCCGAGGATCGACGCCTCGGTGAGGAACTGCCGCCGGATCGCGCCGGGATGGGCGCCCAGCGCCTTGCGCAGCCCGATCTCCCGCGTCCGCTCGGTGACGGACACGAGCATGATGTTCATGACGCCGATGCCTCCGACCAGCAGGGACAGCCCCGCCACGCCGGCCAGCAGCACGGTGAGGGTGCGGTACACCGAGGTCGCGGTGGACACGAGGGAGTCCTGCGAGTCGATCGTGAAGTCGGCGGCGTCCGCGCCGGTCGCGCCGTGCAGCGCGAGGAGCAGCGACTGCGCCTCCTGGTACGCGGCGGAGATCGCGTCGGTGTCGGTCGCCTTGAGGTAGATGGTGCTGACCGACGTGTCCGCGCCGCCCGTGATGCCGGACGTCATCGCCGTCATGGACACGACGGCGGTGTCGTCGAGGTCGGTCGACGCGCTCGACCCGGCCGCCTCGAGCACGCCGACGACGTCGAACGTCGTCCCGGCGATGCTCACGGTGCGCCCGACGACGCGGGTGGAGCCGAACAGCTCCGTCGCCGTCTCGGGGCCGAGGACGACCTCGTCCGTCGAGCCGTCGCCGACGAACTCGCCCGACGCGAGCTCGCGCGAGCGCACGTCCAGCCAGTCGCCGGTGACGCCGGTGACGGTCGTGGTCCAGTTGGCGTCGCCGGCCTCGAGGGACTGCGACGACTCCTTCTCGGCGGTGACCGCGGCGACGTCCGGCACGGCGACGTCGGAGCCGAGGGCCTCCGCGTCGGCCGTCGTCAGCGTGGACGCGGAGCCGAAGCCGCCGCGCACCCCGGACGAGTCGGTGGACGACCCGGGCGTGACGATGAGCAGGTTCGACCCGAGCGAGCTGATGTCCTCGGACACGTCCTTCTGGGTGCCCAGGCCGAGGCCGACCGTGAGGATGACCGCGGCGATGCCGATGAGGATGCCGAGCACGGTCAGGAGCGACCGCATCGTGTGCGCGCGGATCGCGTGCCACGCGGTGGAGAGGGTCTCGGTCCAGCTCATGGCGCCACCGCCCGCCCGCTCGGGGCGTCGGACGTGATCAGCCCGTCGAGCACCCGCACCACGCGGCGCGAGCGCTCGGCCACCTCGTGCTCGTGCGTGATGAGCACGATGGTGCGGCCGTGGGCGTGCAGGGCGTCGAACAGGTCGAGCACGTCGGCCGTCGAGCGCGAGTCGAGGTTGCCCGTCGGCTCGTCCGCGAGGACCAGCGCGGGCTCGCCGACCAGCGCCCGCGCGACCGCGACACGTTGCTGCTGGCCGCCCGAGAGCTGGCCGGGGCGGTTCGCGGTGCGGTCGCCGAGGCCGACGCGCTCCAGCGCCTGCGTGGCCCGGGCGCGGCGCTCCGCCGGCGCGACGCCGCGGTAGACGAGCGGCAGCTCGACGTTCCGCAGCGCCGACAGGGAGGGCAGCAGGTTGAACTGCTGGAACACGAACCCGATCTGCTCGTTGCGCACGCTCGCGAGGTCGGTCTCGTCCATGTCGTCCACGTCGTCGCCCGCTATCCGGTAGCTGCCGGACGTGAGCGTGTCGAGGCAGCCCAGCACGTTCATGAGCGTCGACTTGCCGGAGCCGGACGGCCCGACGATCGCCACGTACTCGCCCCGCTCGATCCGCAGGTCCACCCCGCGCAGGGCTTCGAACTCCAGGTCGCCCGTGCGGTACGTCTTGCGCGCGCCGCGCAGGTCGATGACCGGGCTCGGCATCGGCGCCGTAGCCTCCAGGACCGTGGCGGCCGTGCCCGGCGCGGTCACGAGTTGCCTCCCTGACCGCCGCCGCGCATCTGGGACGGGTCGAAGCCCTCGGGGAGGCCGCCCTGGCCGCCGCCGCGCATCTGGGACGGGTCGAAGCCCTCCGGCAGGTCGCCCTGCCCACCGCCCTGCCCGTCGCTCTGGCCCGTGCCCTGCCCGCGCCCGGCACCGGGGGTGAACGTCGTGTACTGCACGGTGTCGCCCTCGGACAGCCCCGAGGTGATCTCGACCAGCTGGCCCGACGTCTCGCCCGTCTCCACCGCCTGCTCGGTGGAGGAGCCGTCCTCGCCGACGAGCGTCACGGTCGACGCGCCGTCGTCGCCCGTCGTCACGGCCGCGGCCGGGACGGACAGCACGTCGCTGCGGCGCTCGGTGACGATGGACACGTCGACGCTCACACCGTCGTGCAGGCCGTCGGGGTCGCCGGTCACCGTCACCGTGACGGGGTACGCCACGGCGCCCTGCGACGTCGAGGGGAGCTTCCCGATCTCGCTGACGGTGCCGAAGACGGTGTCGGACAGGTCGTCGGAGGTCATCTCGACCTGGTCGCCCGTCGCGATCGACGCGACGTCCGCCTCGCCGACGGTGACGTCGACCGTCCACGCGTCGGTGCCGACGATCGTGAACGCGGCGGTGTCCGCGGCGTCGGTGGAGCCCGAGGAACCCGAGCTTCCGGACCCGCTCGAGGAGCCGGAGGCGCCCGGTGTTGAGCCCGTGCCGCTCTGTCCGGAGGCCGAACCGCCGCCCGACGAGCCCACCGTGTCGCCCACCGCGACGCCGACGGACGTGACGAGGCCCGCGGCCGGGGCCTTCAGCGTGGCGTCCGACATCGTGGCCTCGGCGTCGTCGGCCGACTGCTGCGCGACGGCGACGGCGGCCTCGCGCGCCTCGACCGTGGCCTCGGCGGCGTCCGACCCGTCGTCGGAGTCCTGCGCGTCCGCGAGGTCCGCCTCCGCCTGCGCGAGGTCGGCCTTCGCCTGCGCGAGCGCGGCGTCGAGCTGCAGCGTGTCGACGGTCGCGAGCGTCTGACCCTTCGTCACGGTGTCGCCCTCGGCGACCTTCACGCTCTGCACGGTGCCCGCCGCCGCGAAGGAGACGTCCTCCTGCACGGCCGGTGTCAGCGTGCCGGTGGTGGTGACGGACTGCTCGAACGTCGCCGTGCTCGCCTGCGCGGTGGCGGCCCGAGTGGCGGCCGCCGCCTCCGGCGCGGCGGCGCGGGGCCGCAGCACGGTGAGCCACACGACGAGCGCGGCCACGACGACGACGGCGACCGCGCCGAGCAGCAGGGCGCGGCGTCCGGGGCGGCGCCCGCGAAGCCGCAGGGTGACACGACCTCGGCGGGCCGGCGGAGCGTCGGGGACCCCCGACGACGATGGGGTCGCGGACGACCGTGAGCGTTGGAGCAACACCCTCGACTCCCTGGATCGGTGCCGCCAGGACGGCGACGGATGATCCGGAGGGTAGGGAGGGCGTCTGGGACGAGATGAGCGCGCGGCTATGCGGTTCCTGTGAACCGGGCGCTCACGCGTCCGAGCGACCTGCGGTGACGGCGCACCGCGGGAGCGGGACGAGGCCGTGGAGGACCCGCCCCGACCTCGTTCGAAACAGGCTCTGGCGCGCGAGCCGCTGGAGCCAGCGTGCCGCAGGAGGAGTCGCTCGGCGCGCTCGTCGAGATGCGCGACCAGGGACCGGTCCGGCGTATCGGCCTCTCCGGCGCGTCACCGCAGACGCTGGCGCCCGCCCAGGAGCTCACCCCCGTCTTCGCGGTGCAGAACCGCTTCAACCTGCTCGACCGCAGCGGCGTCCAGGTGCTCGCCGAATGCGAGGTCCAGGGCATCCTCTTCGTCCCGTACTTCCCGCTGGCGGCCGGCTCAGCGACCACCAGGAGCTGACGGGCCCGCCGTCGACGGTCGTCATCCCCGGCACGAGCCGTCCGGAACACCTCCGGTCGAACATCGCCGCCGGCTCAGGTCCAGCGCCGATCAGCGTGAGCACGCTCGGGCACGGCCGGGCGGCAGGTCACGGCGCGGGGGTCGAACCCGTGCCGCCGGCGTCGTCGACGGGACCGCCGCTGGGTTCCGGCTCCGCCGGCGGGGTCGTCGTCTCCTCGTCGGTCGGGTCCGGCTCGGGCTCCGTCGGCTCCTCGGTGGTGGGCTCGTCGGTGGGCTCGTCCGTCGGGGTGGGCGTCGAGGTGGGCTCGTCCGTGGGCGTCGGCGTCGACGTCTCGGTCGGCGTGGGTGTCGGCGTCTCGGTCGGCGTCTCGGTCGGCGTGGGCGTGCTGGTCGGCGTGGGCGTCGACGTCCGCTCGGGGCGGGACGTCGGCTCGGACGGGCCCTGGGTCGTGGCGGTGTCCGTCGGGCTCGGCGGCGAGGAGGGCGAGGGCGACGGGCTGTGCGTGACCGGGGCGACGGGGGCGGCGTCGTCGGTGTCGCGGAAGAGCCAGAACGCGCCGGCGGCGAGGGCGGCCGCGAGGAGCACGCCCAGGACGATCAGCCAGATGCGGCGCGACCGGGAGGGCGTGGGCTCCTCGGCAGCGGGCACGCCCGCGACGGGGGTGGCGGGCGGGCCGCCCAGCACCTCGGTGGGCGCTTCGTCGGATCCGGGGAGGTCCTGCGTCGACGCACCCTCTCCCGTCGGGGGCGTCAGAGCCTCGGTCGCGTCGACGGCGCCGAGCATGCGGGTGCGCTGGAGCTCGGCCTCGGCGGCGGCCGCCGCCGCGGCCCCGGCCGCGAGACCCGCCGCGCCGAGCGCGGCCGTCCGGTGCGGGTCCTGGGCCGCGATCTGGCCCATCGTCATGGTCTGGTCGCCGTCCGGGGTCTCGGGCCCCGCGCCCGCGTGAGGCGGGGCCACGCGAGGCGCGCCGGCAAGCAGGGTGGATACCGTCTCGCCCATCGCGCCGGCGGTCGGGAACCGCCGGGCCGGGTTCTTCGCCATCGCGCGGGCCACGAACCGGTCGACGGCGGCCGGCACGGCGGCCCGGCGTGCCGACGGCGCGGGCACGGGCGCCCCCACGTGGGCCAGCAGGACGTCGCCGGGCCGGGCGCGCTCGTACGGCGGGTGGCCGGTGAGCGCGAAGTACGCGAGGGCCCCGACCGAGTACAGGTCGCTGCGCGCGTCGAGCGGGCGGCCCTGCGCCTGCTCGGGGGACATGTACGACGCCGAGCCGGCGACGTGCTCCCCGTCGCCCTCGCCGCCGCCGGGTGCCGTCAGGCCCAGGTCGAGCAGCCCGACCGTCGTGGTGCCGTCGTCGTGCCGGTCGACCACGACGTTGCGCGGGCCGACGTCGCGGTGCACGAGCCCCGCGTCATGCACCGCCGCGAGCGCCTCGAGCAGCCCGGCGACCACCGTGAGCGCCTCCGGCCACGAGAGCCCGTCGCGCGCGGCCAGCTCCGACAGGGGCGTGCCGGGCAGGCGCCGCATGAGCAGCCAGGGGACGTTCGCCCCCGCGACCTCGTCCTCTCCCGTGTCGAGGACCTTCGAGACGCCCGGGTGGTCCATCAGCTCCGACGCCGCGACCTCACGGGCGAGGCTGGCACGCGCCGCCTCGTCGTCGACCAGGTGCGGGTGGAGCACCTTGACGAGGAGCGGGGTCTCGTCGCCGGTCTCGTCGTCAGTCGCGTCGTCGGTCTCGTCGCCGGCCAGGCGCGAGGCCTCGTAGACGGTGTACGTGCCACCGGTGCCGAGGATGTCCCCCAGCACGTACTTCCCGCCGAGCACGACGTGGCCGCCCGCCGGGTCCTCGGCCGGGTCCTTCGGCGTCATGCCGGGCACCGCGGCGGGTGCGGGGCGGCGCGGCGGAGGCCTGCGCGGGTGGGCGTCGGGGCGGCGAAGTCGGTCATTTCAGTCATGGGCGATCACAGGATAAGTGGTCGTCACTCGTGCTGCAGTGTGCCCGGTCACGCCTCCTTGAGGTCCGCGAGCGCGCTCTCGATCGCGCGGTGGAACGTGGGGTAGGCGTAGATCAGGTGCCGCAGCTCGGTGACGGGCACCCGGGCCTGCACAGCGAGGGTGAGGACGGCGAGGATCTCGCCGCCCGCGGGCCCGGCCGCCGTCGCGCCGACCAGCACGCCGGCGTCGGCGTCCTCGACCAGCTTGATCAGGCCCTCGTTGCCGGGACCGTGCACGAACCCGCGCGACGACGCCGCGAGGTCGGTGAGGCCGGTGCGCACCGTCAGCCCGGCGTCGCGGGCGGCGGCCTCCGTGAGCCCCACGCCGCCGATCTCCGGGTCGGTGAACGTCACGTGCGGGACGGCGCGGTAGTCGGCGCGCTCCGCGTCCTCGCCGCCGCCGTCGCCCTGCCCGGCGGCCGCGAGGATGTCCGCCACGGCGATGCGCGCCTGGTACATCGACACGTGGGTGAACGCGCCCTTGCCCGTGACGTCGCCGACGACCCAGACGCCGTCCGCCGCGCGCAGCCGGTCGTCGACGAGGATCCCGCGTCCCGTGTCGTCGATGCCGACCGTCGCGACGCCGAGCGCCTTCAGGTCGGTGCGGCGGCCCGCGGCGACCAGCAGCCGCTCGGAGACCAGCTGGGTGCCGTCGTCGAAGGTCAGGGTGAACCCGCCGCCGTCGTGCGCGACGGACGACACCTTCGCGTCCGTGCGCACCCCGATGCCCTCGGCGGCGAAGCGGTCGGCGACGAGCGCGCTCGCCTCGGGCTCGTCGGGGGCCAGCAGCCGTGGCCCGGCCTCGACCACCTCGACGGCCGTGCCGAACCGGGCGAAGACCTGCGCCAGCTCGCAGCCGATGGCGCCGCCGCCGAGCACGGTGAGCGACGCCGGCGCCTCGGTCGCGCGCACGGCGTCGCGGTTGGTCCAGTAGGGGGTGTCGGCCAGGCCCTCGACGGGCGGCACCGCGGGCTCGGTGCCCGGGTTGAGCAGGACGCCGCGGGTCGCCCGGAAGCGGCGCTCGCCGTCGGCGGTCGCCACGGCGACCTCACCCGGGCCCACCAGGCGGCCGCGGCCGCGCACCACGCGGGCGCCCGCCTTCTCCAGGCGCTCGACGGCGGCGGTGTCGTCCCAGTCGGCGGTGGCCTCGTCGCGCACGCGCGCCGCGACGGGCCCCCAGTCGGGGACGACGTCGACCCGGCCGGCCAGCGTGTCCGCGCGACGGGCCTCGGCGAGCGCGTCCGACGCGCGCACCATCATCTTGGTCGGGATGCAGCCGAAGTACGGGCACTCGCCGCCGACGAGCCGGGCCTCGACGGCGACGACGTCCAGGCCGGCGCGGGCCAGCCGCCCGGTCGCGTCCTCCCCGCCGGGGCCCGTGCCGATCACCACGACGTCCACGGTCTCGGCCTGCTGCTCGGTCTGCTGCTCGGTCGTCATGCGGTCCTCCTCGGCGGGTGCGTGCCCTCTGCGTGCCCTCGTGCGTGCCCTGCGGGGTGTCCTGGCGCGCGCCCGGGTGCCCGGTCGGGGCGCCGGCCTCGGCCAGCGCACCACATCGGCGCGCTCGTCGCGCGGTGAGACGCCGGGTCCGTCGTCCCACGGCTCTGCCAGGCTGGACGGGTGGAGCTGATCGCCGCGGGCCGCGACGCCGACGTGTTCGCGCTGGACGACCGTCGCGTGCTGCGCCGCTACCGCGACGGCCGGCCGGCGCACCACGACGCGGAGCTCCTGTCCGCCGTCGTCGCGGCGGGGTACCCGGCACCCGCGGTGCTCGGCGTCGAGGGCCCCGGCATGGTGCTGGCACGCCTGGGCGGGCCGACGCTGGCGGAGGAGCTGATCGCGGGCCGCTGCGCCGCGGCAGAGGCCGGCGTCCTCCTGGCGTCGCTGCACTCCCGGCTCCACGCGCTGCCCTGGCCGGACGGCACCCTGCTGCACCTCGACCTGCACCCGTCCAACGTCGTCCTGACGGCGAGCGGGCCGGTGGTGATCGACTGGACCGAGGCCCGGACCGGCCCCGCCGGGCTGGACGTCGCGACCACGGCGCTGATCCTCGCGCAGGCGGTGCTCTCGCCCGCGGACGCCACGGTGGACGGCGCCGCCGACGTCGTCGCCCGGGTGGCCGGCGCGGTGCTCGGCGCCTTCGTGACGGCGGCCGGGCCCGGCTACCGCGACCACCTCGACGAGGCGGTCGCACGGCGCCGGGCCATCCCCGTCCTCACCGAGGACGAGCGGGCGCGGCTGGACGACGCCGGGGCGCTCGCAGCCCGCCCGTCCTGACCGTCGGTGGCGCGGGGGAGGATGGCGGCGTGCACGTCGTCCTGACCCGAGAGCCCGGCGGCACGGTCCGCGTGCACGACGGCGCGTCGCGTGCCGTGCCCGACGTCGACGTGCCCGACGTCGACCTGCCCGACGTCGACGTGCCCGGTGCCGACCTGCCCGCGCTCGTCGCGGCCCGCGAGCCCGACCAGGCCGACGGACGCGTCCCGCGCTGGACCTGGGACGACACGAACCGCTGGTACCTCGGTCTGCTGCGGGCGGGCGTGCGCGTGGAGCGGTCGCACGACCTGCGGCTCGTGCACCGCATCCTGCGGCACTCGACGGCGACCGGGGGCTCGGAGCTGGCGGCAGCCCCGGCCGGGGCATGGGACGCGATGCCCCCGACGCCCGCCGGGGCCGCACCGGCCGTCGGCGTCCGCCGTGCACCCCAGGGCGAGGCGCTCTTCGACCTCGCGGCGACCGCGCTGCCGGCCCCGCCCGTGCGCGGGGCGGACGCCGACGCGCTCGACCCGGTGGCGGAGCTGCGACGGCAGGAGGACGCGGTGCGCGGCTCCACGGCGCCGGGGCGGCTGCGCCTGCTCGCGGCGGGGGAGTCGGCGGGCGCGCTCGTCGCGGCAGAGATGCACCACGCGGGACTGCCGTGGCGCGCCGACGTGCACGACGAGATCCTCACCGAGGCGCTGGGGCCCCGGCCGCCGGAGGGGCAGCGCCCGGAGCGCCTCGAGGCGCTCGCGGGCCGGATCCGCGCGGCCCTCGACGCCCCGCCGTCGCTCAACCCCGACTCGCACCCGGACCTGCTCAAGGCGATGCAGTACGCCGGCGTCGGCGCCCGCAGCCTGCGCAAGTGGGAGCTGTCGACGATCGACCACCCCGTCGTCGCGCCGCTGCTGGAGTACAAGAACCTCTACCGCCTGCTCACCGCCAACGGTTGGCACTGGCTCGACGAATGGGTGACCGACGGGCGGTTCCGCACCGAGTACGTGGTGGGCGGGGTCGTGACGGGGCGGTGGTCGTCCACCGGCGGCGGCGCCCTGCAGCTGCCGAAGGCCGTGCGTCGCGCGGTGGTGGCCGACCCGGGCTGGTGCCTCGTGGTCGCGGACGTCGCGCAGCTCGAGCCGCGCGTCCTGGCGGGCATGGCCGGCGACGAGGCGATGGCGACCGCGGGCCGCGCGGGTGACCTGTACGCCGGCATCGTCGCGTCCGGGGCGGTGCCGACCCGCGAGCTGGCCAAGGTGGGCATGCTCGGCGCGATGTACGGCGGCACCACGGGGGCGAGCGCCCAGGTGCTGCCGCGGCTCGGCCGCGAGTACCCGCGCGCGATCGCGCTCGTCGAGGAGGCGGCGCGCACGGGTGAGCGTGGCGGCGTCGTGACGACGTGGCTGGGCCGGTCGTCCCCGGCGCCGGGCTCCGCCTGGGACGAGGCGCAGGCGGGCGCGTTCGCCGACGACGCCGGCGCGGACGCCGCGGCGCGGGCCCGGTCGGCGACGCGGTCGTGGGGGCGGTTCACGCGCAACTTCGTGGTGCAGGGCACGGCGGCGGAGTGGGCGCTGTGCTGGCTCGCGTCGATCCGTCGTCGGCTCTGGGCGCTCGGGGTCGCGGACGGCGTGCGGCCGGGCCTGGCGCCCGCCCCGTTCGCCGACCGCCCGCACCTCGCGTTCTTCCTGCACGACGAGGTGGTGGTGCACGCCCCGCTCGAGCTCGCCGACGTGGTCGCCGCCGAGGTGCGCGCCGCGGCCGAGGAGGCGGGCCGGCTGCTGTTCGGCGACTTCCCCGTCGACTTCCCGCTGACGGTCGCGGCGGTCGACGCGTACGCCGACGCCAAGTGACCGACCTGGCCTTTAGGGTCGGGCCATGACCATCGGCACCGGAGACAGCACAGCACCGAGCAGCCCCGCCCTGCGCGACGTCGTCGCCGTCCTCGAGGACCTCTACCCGCCGTCGACGGCGGAGGGCTGGGACGCCGTGGGCCTGGTGGTGGGCGACCCCGCGGCGCCGGTGCGCAAGATCCTGTTCGCCGTCGACCCGGTGGCCGCGGTGGTCGACGAGGCGATCGCCTGGGGCGCGGACCTGCTCGTCACGCACCACCCGCTGTTCCTGCGGCCCGTGCACTCGGTCGCGGCGACCACGTTCAAGGGCGACGTCGTGCACCGGCTCCTGCGCGCGGGCTGCGGCCTGTACGTGGCGCACACGAACGCCGACGCCGCCCCGCGCGGTGTCGCGGACGCGCTCGCGGACCTCGTCGGCATCACGGACCGCAGCCCGCTGGTCGTGGGGGACGACGGCGTCGATGCCGGTGCGGTACGCGGGATCGGGCGGGTCGGGCGCCTCTCCGAGCCCACGACGCTGGGCGGCTTCGCCGAGCGCGTCGCGGCGGTGCTGCCGGCGACGGCGCAGGGCGTGCGCGTCGCCGGCGACCTCGACGCGCCGGTCACGACCGCCGCTGTCGTGGGGGGTTCGGGCGACTCGCTGTTCGACGCCGTCCGCGCGGCCGCCGTGGACGTGTACGTGACCGCCGACCTGCGCCACCACCCCGCCTCGGAGCTGCGGGAGCGCGCGGACTTCGAGGCGGGCGCCGGTGGCGCGGCCACCCCGTACCTGGTGGACGTGGCCCACTTCGCGAGCGAGTGGCCGTGGCTCGCGTACGCCGCCGAGGACGTCGTCGCGCGGCTCGGGGAGCGGGGCGGCGAGGGGACCAGCGAGCGGACCGGAGACGGTTCCGGAGAAGGTACGGTGACCACGAGGGTGAGCACGATCGGCACCGACCCGTGGACCGCGCGGGTGGCGAGCACCGAGCGCGAGACCGACCGCCCCGCCAGCTGAATCACTGCGAGAGGACCGCCCGTGGCCACTGCACCCCCCGAGGACCAGCGCCGACTGCTCGAGGTCCAGGCCCTCGACACCCGGCTGCAGCAGCTCGTCCACCAGCGCCGGAACCACCCGGCGTTGGCGACCATCGCGGAGCTCGACGGCCGCATCGGCGACCTGCACACCTCGCTCGTCGACTCGCGCACCGCCGTGGCCGACCTGGAGCGCGAGCTCGCCAAGGCGGAGTCCGACGTCGCCCAGGTGCGCACGCGCGCCGAGCGCGACCAGCAGAAGCTCGACTCCGGCGCCCTGTCGGCGAAGGACTCCCAGGCCCTGGTGAGCGAGCTCGAGTCCCTCGCCCGCCGCCAGTCGGTGCTGGAGGACGCGGAGATCGAGGTCATGGAGCGCCTGGAGGCGCACCAGGGCTCGCTCGCCGAGGTGGAGTCGGCGCACGCCGAGCTCGAGGCCGCGAAGGCGAAGGCCGCCGCCGAGCGCGACGAGGCCTGGGCCGAGATCAACGCGACGGGCTCGAAGGTCAAGGCGGAGCGCGAGGCGACCGCGGCCGGGCTCGACACCGGCCTGCTCGCCCTGTACGACAAGCTGCGCGCCCAGCTCGGCGGCGTCGGCGCCGCGGCGCTGCGCGGGGGCCGGTGCGAGGGCTGCCGCCTCGACCTCAACCCGCGTGACCTCGCCGCCGCCAAGGCGGCCCCGGCCGAGCAGGTCGTGCGCTGCGAGGAGTGCGGCCGCATCCTCGTGCGCCTGCCGGACGACGGCGCCGCGGCCTGATGGCCCGCCCGTCCGGGGCGAGCCCGGCGGCGGGCGCGGACCTGCGCACCGTCGTGCTCGTCCGGCACGGCGTGACGGAACTGACCGAGGCGCGCGCCTACTCGGGCGGCGGCGTCCCCGGACCGTCGCTGACCTCGCGGGGCCGCGTCCAGGCGGCGCGCGCCGCGGACGCCGTCTTCCGGATCGGCAAGGACCTGTGGCCGGACCTGCCGCGCGCCGGCACCCTCGTCGCCTCGCCCCTGGTGCGCGCGCTCGAGACCGCCACGGCGGTCGGGCGCCGCACCGGCCAGCACGTGCGCCCGGACGACAGGTTCGCCGAGTGCGTGTTCGGCGACTGGGAGGGCCGCACGCCCGACGCGATCGCCGACGGCTGGCCCGACGAGTTCGCCGCCTGGTCGACGACGGGCACCGACCGGGCGCCCGGCGGCGAGTCGTACGCCGACGTGGGCGAGCGGGCATGGGCCGGTCTGCGCGACGTCGTCGCCGCGACGGAGCCGGGCGCGGCGAGCGTCGTCGTCGCGCACACCGTGACGATCCGCGCCCTGGCCGGGCGGGCGCTCGGGGCGCCCGCGTCGTCGTGGCGGCTGCTGCGCGTGCCGCCCTGCTCGCTCACGGTGCTGCGGTTCGGCCTGGGGGACGACGGCGAGCCCGCGCTGGCGGAGGTCGTCGCGGCGGGCTTCCCGACCGACGTCTGAGGCCGCTAGCGCTTCGGCGCCTTCGCGGGCTTGGGTGGCAGCGCGAGCGCGAGGTCCACGCCGCGGTCGACCCACGCGCGCAGCGTGTCGTCGTCGGCGGTGACGTCCGGACCCACCACGACCGTGCCGCGCATGGTGCGCTCGCCCATCGTCATCTCGTGCGCGCCGTCGGCGAGCGCCTGCGAGTGGCCGTCCGTGCCGACGTGCACCATGAGCTCGTCGCCGCCCACGCCGACGGCCATGTGGGTGTTCACCATGAACGCGACGCCGCCGAACATCTGCCGCTCCACGCAGTCCGCCCGCTCGGCGACGGCGTCGCGGACGCGGGCGGCGAGCACCTCGTCGTAGGCCATGCGGCCAGTGTGCGCCGGGTCGGCGCGATCCTCACAGTCAGGCGATGACGACCTCGAGGGTGCGGGGGCCGCGGCGGGTGGCGGCGTCGTGCAGGGTCGCCTCGACCATCCGGTACGACAGGCCCGTCCCGACCTCCGTGCCGATGACCTGGCCGTCGAGCTCGCGGGCGGCGTCGAGCAGCTCCGCGGCCGTGGTGGGCGCAGGGCCGGTGCGGCGCAGCAGGTGGCCGGTGAGCACGCCGCGCGTGTGCTTCGCGTTGTGCGAGACGACGGCGCGCTTCCCGTCGGTCTCGCGCACGACTCGGACGGTCACCCAGTCGGCGGCGGAGTCACCGGTGGTGGCGGGCTTCCACGCGGCGAGGTACGCGGCCGAGCGGCAGTCGACCACGACGTCGCCCGCGGCGCGGGCGTCCAGGGCGGCGGCGAGGTGGGGCCGCCACGCGGTGGCGAGCTTGCCGACGCCGGGCAGGTCGACGCCCATGGAGAGGCGGTAGGCGGGGATGCGGTCGGTGGGGGAGACGACGCCCCACAGGCCGGAGAAGACGCGGACGTCGTCGGCGGCCCGGCGGGCGGCGTCGTCGGGCAGGGCCGCGAGGCCGGCAGCGGCGTAGAGGACGCCGGTGTAGACGCGGGCGGCGGGCGCCGTCGGCGCGGCCTTGAGCTCGGTGTTGCGGGCGACCTCCGCGCCGAGCGACGTGCCCACCCCGAGGAGCTCCGTCGCGTCGACCCGCGCGCTCACCGCGGCGAGGGCGTCGAGCACGGCCAGCCGCTGCCCGGTGAGCCGGCCCGCGCCCGTGAGCCCTGCGAGGTCGACGGGGGAGGCGCCGTCCGGCGCGGGCGTCTTGCCCTCGGAGGGCGGCAGGCAGATCAGCACCCCGACACCCTATGGTCGGGTCTCGACGTGCGGACCCCCTGGTGACAGTGCCGTCGGTCACCGCTAGCGTCGTCGGGCATGGTCCAGGTGAAGATCTACGGCAACCGACGGGTGTGGGGTCAGCGGCGCGGAGAGGTCTCCGACGCGCTGCACGCGGCTCTGGTCGGGGCCTGGCAGATCCCCGAGGACAAGCGGTTCCACCGCTTCCTGCTGCTCGACGACGGCGACCTCGTCGCCCCGCGCTCCGACGACTATCTGATGATCGAGATCGTCGCCTTCACCGGACGCACGCGCGAGGCCAAGCGCGAGCTGATCCGTCGTGTCTACGAGGACGTCGCCCCCTCGCTGGGCGTCGCGACGGACGACGTCGAGCTCGTCGTGATCGAGTCGCCCGCCGAGAGCTGGGGCATCCGCGGCAGGTCCGGCGACGAGCTGACCCTGAGCTACAAGGTCGACGTCTGACCGCACCGAGGTGAGCGGCGTCCGACCGGCTCGAGCGCGCATAGACTGTACGACGCGGACGAGTCGGTCGGACGGTCGCGTCGGCGGTGCCCTCGGGCGCCGTCGCCGAGGAACGTCCGGGCTCCGAAGGGCGAGGTGGTGGCTAACGGCCACCCGGGGTGACCCGCGGGACAGTGCCACAGAAAACAGACCGCCGTCGCCGGGCAACCGGTGGCGGTCAGGGTGAAACGGTGGTGTAAGAGACCACCAGCGCGGCCGGTGACGGTCGTGGCTCGGTAAACCCCACCTGGAGCAAGGTCAGACAGATTGTGTTTGAGGGTTGCCCGCCCGATTCTCTTCGGAGAAGCACAGTCGGGTAGACCGCTCGAGCCCTGCGGCAACGCAGGGCCTAGATGGATGACCGTCGCCCGCGCGGGGGTGACCCCGCGCGGGAACAGAACCCGGCGTACAGACCGGCTCGTCCGCCTCACCCCCTCTGACCTGCGCTTTTACCTGGCGTTTGGGGTGCCAGTCCGCACACAGTCCGCAAGAATTCTGCCCGAGGCGACTTGTACGGCCCTCGCGGAGGCCGCGTGGGGCGGTACGTCGTTTCGATTTTTTCGATATGGACGTAGGGTTGGTCCATGACGATCGAGAGCGTCGCGCCGCATGAGCGCCCTGTCCTGCCGCCGGCGGACCTCGCTCCCATGCTCGAGCTGTCGCACTTCCTCGCGGAGCACGCCGAGCCCGCGGCGCTGCTGGGGCCGGACGGTGAGCAGGTCCCGTTGCCCATGGAGCTCTATCAGGTGCTCGTCCAGGTCGTCGGGGCGATGCGGGAGGGGAAGGCGGTGACGATCGCGCCGTTGAACCAGCGACTGACGACCCAGCAGGCGGCCGACCTCCTGGGCATCAGCCGCCCGACGCTCGTCAAGCTGCTGAACGAGAACCAGATCCCGTACGAGCAGCCGGGCAGCGGCCGACACCGTCGCCTCCGGCTCAGCGACGTCCTGGAGTACAAGGACCGGCGCAGCGTCGAACGACGACTGCGACTCGACGAGATGACGCGCCAGGCGGTCGAGGACGGCCTGTACGACGACGATGGCGCTTCCTACCGTGACCTGCTCGACAGTGCCCGCCACGAGGGCTGACGGGTGGCGCAGTTCGCCGCGCTCCTGGACGCCAACGCCCTGGTCCCGTTCGCGCTGACCGACACGCTCCTCCGGCTCGCCGAGCGCGACCTGTACCGGCCGGTGTGGAGCGAGAAGATCCTCGACGAAGCGCGCCGGGCGATCCTGCGTGTCCATCCGGAGATCAGTCCCTCGCGCGTCGACGCCAGGCTCCGCGCCATGAACGAGGTCTTCGACGACGCCTGCGTCACCGGATGGGAGCCGCTGCTCGAGGGCCTCGAGCTCCCGGATCGGGACGACCGGCACGTCCTTGCCGCGGCGATCCGTGGGCGTGCCGAGGTCGTCGTCACCGCGAACCTCTCCGACTTCCCGGATCAGATGCTGAACCCCCTGGGCCTGCACGCCGTCTCGCCCGACGATTTCCTGCTTGATCAGCTCGACCTGGACCCGTCGAGCACGCTGGAGGCCCTGGCGGCTCAGGCGGGGGCGATGCGGCGGCCGCCGGCCAGCATTGAGGACGTGCTCTCGTCGCTCGAACGGGCGGGGGCTCGCGGATTCGCGGCCGAGGTGCGCGCACGAATCAGGTAGGCGACGGTTCAGGCCACGGCTCCAGGGTGCAGCGGCAAGGCGACGCCCGGAGCGCCACCCAGGACGGCGTCGACGGCCCCGCGGGTGCGATCGTCGTCGTCCGGCCAGAGGTGCGAGTAGGTGTCCAGGGTCTCGCTGGCGGACTTGTGGCCGAGGCGCGCCTGCACCGCCTTCACGGAGGCTCCGTGGCGGATGAGCAGGCTCGCGTAGTAGTGCCGTAGGTCGTGGAAGACGACGGTGCGACGCGGGCGCTCCCCGAGGGCGTCGCGGGCCGCCTCGAGCTGATCGAGGGTCGCACCGACGCCTGGGATGAGACCGGCTCCACGAGCCTGTGCGACGAGCAGCCCGGCCCGCTGTCCCGAGACCCCGAGGGTGTGCGCGACGGTGCGGGTCCGGGACTGGGGCGGGACGTCGAGCCAGATCCATGCCGTCATGGCGACGTGCCGGGCTGTCGTCCAGGCGTCGTTGAACGCCGAGCGTCGCAGCGGGCCGCCGTCGGTGTTGGTGAACACCAGGCCCTCCGGGCCGGGTGGGTAGACGTCGAGGTGTTGGGTGAGTGCGTCGATCACCGTCCCGGGGAGCGGGATCTCCCGCTCGGACGACGCCGTCTTCAGCTCGGCGAACCGGGGCAGCTCGCCGGCGACGGACACGAGCTGACGATCCACCGCCACGGTGCGCTGGAGAAAGTTGATGCGGTCGAGCGTGAGGCCGAAGACCTCGCCCTGTCGCATGCCGGTTCCCGCGGCGGTGATGACGACCGCCTGGTACCGGTCCGGCATGAGGTCGCGGAGCCGGAGCACCAGCTCGGTCGAAATGGGGGAGACCTTCCTCCGGGCTACCCGCGGAGCCGGAACCAAGGATGACGGGCTCGTCGCGATCTTGCGGTCTCGCACGGCTGCGGCCAGCACCGCGGAGACGTAGCGGTGGATCACGACGATCGTGGCGGGCGCCAGCGTCTCGGCAAGGGCGGCGTCGAGTGCTCGGATGTCCGACGGGGTGATGTTCTTCAGCCGCTTCGACCCGATCGCGGGGTAGACGTGGTTCGCGAAGTGTCGCCGGACCAGGTCGGCCGTCGACTTCCGGTGCCCGGCGATCGCTCGCCACGACTCGGCGTACTCCTGGAACGTGATGTCACCGGCGCGAGGGTGGACGTACTGGCCCGTGACGATGCTGGCCGTGACCTCGTCGAGCCATCGCCGCGCGTCGATCTTGCGATCGAAGTGCCGTGAGTGCTCCTGCCCGTCGGCGTCGCGGTAGCGGGCCCGCCACCTATCGTTCGGACGTTTCCTGATCGAGGCCATGGTCGCCTCCTGCGGTGTCGTGGCCGGGTGGTTCGTGCTCGAGCTCGATTCCCCGTTCCGCGCGCCACTCGGCGGGGGAGAAGCCGAGCTCGTCCATGTCGACGAACTGGTCGAGCCGATCGGGATGACCCGCCGCGAACAGGCTCTCCAGCTTGTGGTTGACCGTGGCGTCGGCGAACTCGGCGAGGAACGCGCCCGAGTACGACAACGCCTTGGCGATCTCCTCGGCGTCGGCCAGTCGATCCCAGTCGGGAACGGTGGCTGCGACGTCGAGAGCCTCCGCGAGCGCCCGGCGCTCCTGCTCGAGGTGAACGAGGGCATCTCCGGCGCGTTCCGCCCAGGCCTTGACGCTGCGCGTCCGATCGGCGACCGCGCGGGTCACGGCAGCGACGTTCGCTTCCTGCAGGAGGTCCCACGGATGGATCTCGAGGATCTCCGCGAGGTCGACCGCCTCGAGGAACTTCAGCGGCCGCTCACCCTTCTCGACCGACCACACGGTGGCCTGCGACCACTTCCAGCCGCGGTCGCGCATCTGCACGGCCAGAGATTGCTGGCTGCGGATACCCCGGTGTCTGGCGAGGTTCTGGCCGACCTGTGCGTCGCGTTCGTCTGCCATCCGCCAATGGTACACAGAGATCTAGTTCCTTGTCACTAGGATTCATGGTGCACTGAGATTGCTAGTTCGATCCAACTGGAATCGAGGTTCGCCATGGAGTCGGAAGACCTGCTCAGGACCAGGGACGTGTCGAAGCTTCTCGGAGTCCCCGAGAACACGCTGCGCTGGTGGCGCTACATCGGTGTCGGCCCGCAGTCGTTCCGGCTCGGTCCTCGCCGCGTGGTGTATCGGCGCTCGAGCGTCGAGGACTGGCTCGCGGAGCAGGAGGCGGCCGGTGCCCGCGTCAGTCACCGGATCGCGTGACGGGCGGCCACCGGCCGCGGGCGGGGTGAGGCCCGGACGCTCAGGCGTCCGGGCCTCACGTGTGTCCGGACCACGACGATCGGCGGTCCTCGACATGAAGGACCCCATCACCTTTCGTAGCGCGCACCTCGATGACTGCGCCCCCATGCGAGCGCTGTTCCTCCCTCAGGTCGATACCTCTGCCCGGACCACGTGCGCTACCACGTGCGCCACCCTTCCTTGCCTGCCCTCCCACCCCTCTCACGGGTGTCACGCGTCTTGCATCTCGCGGCGCGGCGGGGGATACGGCGGCGGACGATGACGGTCTCCCTCAAGGTCATGCACGTCGGGTCGGGCGTGGAGTACTTCCTCCAGTCCGTCGTCGTCGGCGACGGGAATCGGCCGTCGGCGACGCCGCTCACGCGCTACTACACGGAGGCCGGTACACCGCCGGGGCGATGGCTCGGCTCGGGACTCGACCATCTCGGTGGCGACGGCGCCCGAGTGCGCGCGGGCGACGTCGTGACCGAGGACCAGCTCGTCAGGCTGATCGAGCGCGGCCAGGACCCGGTGACGGGGGAGAAGCTCGGCAAGGCGTTCTACAGCTTCGCGTCGGGCAAGGACGTCCACGGCAAGTCGCGGGGAGCGGTCAGCGGCTACGACCTGACGTTCTCGTTGCCGAAGTCCGCTTCGGTGCTGTGGGGACTTGCCGACGCCGGGATCCAGGCGGCGATCTGGGAGGCGCACCACGCCGCCGTGGCCGACGTCGTGGCGTTTTTCGAGCGCGGGGTGGCCGCCACGAGAGTGGGCGCTGCGACGAAGTCCGGGGCGGTCGCGCAGGTCGGGGTGATCGGCATCGTCGCGGCCGCCTACGACCACTTCGACTCCCGTGCGGCGGATCCGCACCTGCACACGCATGTCGTGGTGTCGAGCAAGGCGCGGGCGGTGCTGGACGGGTCATGGCGCGCCCTGGACGGGCGGCCGATCCACGCAGCAACGGTGGCCCTGTCCGAGCTCCACCAGGGGCTCGTCGCCGACCGGCTCACGGCTGTGCTCGGCGTCGGCTGGGAGGAACGCTCCCGCGGGCCGGGCCGCAATCCGTCGTGGGACCTGACGGCCGTGCCCGACCAGCTCGTGCGCCTCTTCTCGGCCCGAGCCCGCGAGATCGACGAGGCCAAGGACGAGCTCGTCGCGGAGTGGACCGCGAGCCACGGACGATCACCGAGCGCGAAGGTCGTGCTGGGCCTGCGCCAGCACGCCACGCTGGCCACCCGCCCTGCGAAGAAGCGTGACCAGTCCCTCGATGACCTCACCTCCCAGTGGCAGCAGCGCGCGTCACGCGTGCTGGACAGGGACGCGACCGAGTGGGCCAACGCGCAGGTCCGTGCGGCCCGGCGGCATCCGTGGTCGGCGACGGCCTACAGGGCAAAGGACGTGCCCGCCGACGCCGTCGACGCGCTGGCCGCGCACGTGCTCGCCGTCGTGAGCGAGAAGCGCTCCACGTGGCGGCACTGGAACCTGTACGCCGAAGTGTCGCGACAGCTCATGGCGTGGCGGTTCGCCACGACGGAGGATCGCGAGGGCGTGGCCGCTCTAATCGTTGCAACCGCGGAGAGAGAGTCCGAAAGGCTCACCCCGGTCGAGAGCACGACGACGCCCGCCCGCTTCCTCCGCCCCGACGGCACGAGCGTCTTCCGTCCGAAGGACTCGGTCGTGTATTCCTCGACGGCGATCCTCGAGGCCGAGGCCCGGCTCCTCGCTCTCGCCGAGGACACGGGCGGCCCGCGGGTCAGCCCCGACCGCGTCGACCTCTGCGTCGGGGCACTCATCGAAGCCGGCCGTCTGAGCCGGTCGCAGGCCACGGCGGTGTCCGTTGTCGCGACGTCGGGCCGGGTCGTCGACGTCCTGGCCGGGCCCGCCGGTGCGGGCAAGACCACCGCGATGCGCGGCCTCGCGGCCGCCTGGAGAGCTGAGCACGGCAGGTCGTCGGTGGTCGGGCTGGCCCCGTCGGCGGTCGCCGCCCAGGTGCTTTCGGACGATCTCGGGCGGGGCTGCGAGAACACCGCGAAATGGATCTGGGAGCACGAGCGCGGTCGCGCCCAGCTTCATCGCGGGCAGCTCGTCATCGTCGACGAGGCCTCGCTGGCGAGCACGCCCTCGCTGGACAGCATCTGTCGAGCCGCGGCACTGGCCGGCGCGAAGGTGCTCCTCGTCGGAGACGCTGCTCAGCTGCAGTCCGTGGGCGCCGGCGGGGCGTTCGGTATGCTTCTCGTCGCGCGCCCCGGCGCCCCCGAGCTGCTCGATGTTCACCGCTTTAGGAACGAATGGGAGGGGCCGGCGAGCCTCCGGCTGCGATCGGGCGACACCGACGTCATCGACAGGTACCTGGATCATCAACGCGTCGTGGGCGGCAACCTCGAGCAGATGGTCGAGGCCGCGTACCAGGCGTGGTCCTGCGATCTCACCGACGGGAAGGCGAGCATCCTGGTTGCCGAGTCGGGCGAGACGGTGTCGGCGCTCAACGAGCGTGCCCGCACCCAACGGCAGATCGACGGACACGTCGCCGTTGGTCGCGAGGTGACACTGGCTGACGGCACGTACGCGTCGTCCGGCGACTGGGTCATCACCCGACGAAATGACCGCCACCTGCAGACGCGCAACGGAGGCTGGGTCGCCAACGGCAACAGGTGGATGGTCACGGCCGTCCATCGCGATGGAGCTCTGACGGTCCGTCCTGCCGGAAGCGCCCGCGGCAACGCCGTCGTGCTCCCCGCGCAATACGTCTCCCAGCACGTCGATCTCGGGTATGCGGTGACCACATACCGAGCCCAGGGCATCACCGTCGACACCGCTCACGTCGTCGTCACGGCCGCGACGACACGCGAGAACCTGTACGTCTCGATGACCCGGGGGCGCGACGCCAATCGTGCGTACGTCGCACTCGACCAGCACGACGAGGCCCATGTCGCGCCGAGGGTGGCCGAAACGACCGCACAATCGGTGCTGTACGGGGTCGTGAACCACTCGGGTACCGAGCTGTCCGCGCGCCAGACGATCGAGGCCGAGCGCGAACGCTGGGGATCGATCTCCCAGCTCGCAGCCGAGTACGAGACGATCGCGGCCGACGCGCAACGTCCGCGCTGGGAGGCCCTCGTCCGGGACCACTCGGGCCTCAAAGCCGAGCAGGTTGCCGACGTCATCGCTTCACCGGCTTTCGGACCGTTGACCGCAACTCTGCGGCGCCTCGAGGCCGAGGGGCGGGACGTCGGGGTCGAGCTACCGCACGCTATCGAGTGCCACGGACTCATCGACGCCGACGACGTGGCCGCGGTCGTCAATCACAGGCTGACGCGCCGTCGTGCCGAGAATGCCCCGACGCCCCGCAGGGGGATGGTCACACAGGAGCACGCTCGTTCCACTACCCACTTCATCTGCGGCCTCACCCCTGAAGCCCTCGGCCCGATGGACCCCGAGATGCGCACTGCGCTCGACGACCGGAAGAAGGCAATCGAACACCGCGCGCTCGACGTCGCGCAGCGCGCTGTCCGGAATGGAGAAGAGTGGATCGAGGCGTTCCCACCTTGTCCGGAGAAGAGGTGGGAGCGAACGCGATGGGTCGCCGCCGTCGTTGCGACCGCTGCGTACCGTGATCGCTACGCCAACAGCGACACCGGTAACTGGGGGAGTGAGCCCCTGACGAGGTCGCAACAGCGTGACCGGGTTCGCGTGCTCCGGACCGTCGCTGGCGTTCGCGCGCGAGCGGAGCGTCGGTCGCACGCGGAGGGATTGGACGCTCTGCACGGCGAACGGGAACGGGAACTGTCCCTGGATGTGATCCGTCGCCCCGGGCTTGAGTTGTAGGACATGCACGAAACCTCGGGAGTTGAAGCACCTCCTCAGCCACCCCGTTGCGGACGGGATTGTGCCCAGGAGAGCTGGGCCGCTGCGGGACTCCTCCGGCCCGGGTGGCTGCCTCTGCAGCCGACAGGTAGCCCCGTCATGCCTTGAGGGACTGCTGCACGGGTAGGTGACACCTCTGGCCGTCGTAGAGGTCGTTCTCCAGCACGTGGCTGGGTCCGGAGGTCCAGTCTTCGTCCGTGCTCACCAGCTGCCGGGTACCGTCCTCGAACGTCACCTCGAGCTGCGCGAACGCGCCGAGGTCTCCGCCGTACCACGATCCGCTGGGGGCCCAGCCGAGGCGGCCGCCGAACCAGCCCTTGCCCAGAGCGAGGCCGAGCACGGACCTTTCTTCCAGCAGGGGCGTGACGTCGTAGTTGGCGTAGCGCAGGCGCCACTCGAAGCTGCTCCATCCCGGCGTCAGGAGGTCTTCGGAGACGCGGGCGCCGTTGAGCCACGCCTCGACCACGCCTTGGGCAGTGACGAAGAGCGTGGCTGCCTTGATCTCGCCGTGGTCACCTTGGAGCGTGAACTCTCTGCGGAACAAGGGGGCGCCGGCGAAGCGCGAGTCGGCGGCGATCATGCGGGCGGGCCAGTCCCAGGTCAGTGGCTTCATGTGGGCGTGGTTGGCCTTGTCATCGTGCACGAGCCTCACCCCTCGGATGTCGCGAGGGAGGATGGCTCTGCAGTATGAGCCGGGAGGCCGACCCGTGGGCGATCCACTGACCGTGAACCCTGCCGAGGATCCCCGACCAGACGTAGGCCGTGCCCGGTGCGGTAGAGGACGGCGTCCTCGGCGAGGCCTGCGTCCGGCGCGACGTTCCGGACCACCTCCATCGAACGCGGAATCGCGATGGGCAGCCTGCCTTCCGGGCTGACGTCACCGAACCATGTCTTCAGGAGCGCCGCATCGGAGACCCCAAAGGTCACCGTCAGACCGCCCGCGATGTCTGCGATCGGTGTGAGCACCGCGGCACGATCCAACGCGACGTCCACCACCAAGGGGACCTTGCGCGCGATCGAGGCTAGCTTGTAGACCAACCCCGGGCGGAACTCCAGGCCGCCCTGGTGGAAGTAGGACTCCAGGAAGAGGTCATCGCGGGGCTCGAACGGGGCAGCGATGCGCACGAGTGCGACGTCGGCGTCGGCCGGAGAGTCGACGACCGTGCCGTACCGGGCAGTGAGATCAGGATCGAGGCCATCGACGTAGATGCGCCGGCCGGGGTGCACCGGCAGGGCCGGAGCGCCGTCCACCTCTCGGTTCTCGAGGACGACCACGGAGCGCGACTGCGCGAGCTCGCCTTCGGCCGTGTTGTCCGGGCTGCCGACGATCTGCCCGGCTGCGTCCTCGTCGACGAACGGATCGTCGAACAGGCCGAGCTGGAACTTGACGAGCAGGATCCGACGGATCGACTCGTCGATGCGCTCCTCGGGGACCAAACCTCTGGCGACGAGGTCGGTGAGGATCTCCACGCACTCCTCGCCACCGAACTGATCCGCGCCGGCCTCCAGGATCTTCAGCATCCGGCCGGGGGGGTCGAGGTCTTCGACTCCCCAGGCGCGAGCGGGCAGGACCTGGTTCCCGACGTGGTTGTCGTTGACGAGCTCCCAGTCGGTCAGCACGACGCCGTCGTAGCCGAGGCGGTCGCGAAGAAGGCCGCGGATGATCTGCCGGTTGTAGCCGAATCCGACTTCCTCGATCGTCTCGCCGTCGACTGTCAGGCCGACCGGCATCCCGTAATAGGGCATGATCCCCGCGGTGCCATGGTCGATGGCAGTCCGGAACGGTGCGAGGTGCTCCTCGAAGGAACCGGTCGGGTAGATCTGTTCCCGCCCGTAGGGGAAATGAGCATCTTCACCGTCCTGTTGAGGCCCCGCGCCGGGGAAGTGCTTGGTGACGCAGCTGACGCTGTCCGCGCCCAGCTGGGCACCCTGGAACCCGTCGATGTACGCGGCCGTGTGAGCACAGACCCGCTCCGGGGACGAGCCGAACGTCTGCAGCTGACGGCACCACCGTGGCTCGGTGGCCAGATCGACCTGCGGATGAAGCGCCGAGCGGATCCCCACGGCCCGGTACTCCTCGCGCGCGATCTGGGCGAAGCGGCGCGTCACGGTCGTGTCGCCAATCGCCGCGATGCCCAAGGCATCAGGCCACTTGGAGAACGGGCCCTCGGCGAAAGACACACCGGAGTTCTCGACGAAGGCGTGACGTGGGTCGGTCGAGATCGTGACGGGGATGCCATGTGGCGACGTGGCGGCCAGCCGCTGCAGCGCGTTGCTCCAGCGTGCGGCGTTCGTGGCGCTCGTCAGGCCGTGGATGTTGAAGTGGGTGATGTGCTTGCCGAGCACCACCTCGGACGTCGGGGACTTGCTGATCTTCCCGGGTGCTTCCAAGAGCGTGCCCCCCGGCCCGGCTTCGATCACGGTCTGAAACATCAACCCGATCTTCTCGGTCATCGACAACCGGCCTACCAGATCGTCGACACGTTCGGCCGGTGACCTCCGAGGGTCTTCGTAGACGTCCATGACGCCGTTGCGGTTGAGGTCCCGGTAGAGGGTCCCGTCGTCAGCTCGGCACAGGTCTGGGGCGGTCATGGTGCTTCCTCGGTTTCGATGTGCGTTCGGTGAGGGATCTCGGGATCCGCGCGCGGGGAACGGGCAGGTGAACGGCGTAATGACGACGAGCGGATGGAGGTCTGTGGGCCTGCGGGCCACGGGGTGAGTGGCACTCGACTGTGTGCCATCCACCCCGTGGGTCCGCGCGGTCGACTGGGTCCCATCCTGTCCGTAGGGGCTACGTCAGCAGGCTGACGACCTCCTCGATGCCCTCGGCCAGGTCGTCAGCAGCCGCATCGCTGACCTGGTCCGGTCGCCTCGGGTTCTCGAGCCGGTGGAGTGCCCGATGGAGTGCAAAGACCGCGGCCGCATCCCGATCTGCCGCTTCGTGACGTTCGGCCTGGCGCAGTGCGTGCGCCAGGCGGTGCACGATCGGGCCGGACAGGTCACCAGCGGCGACGTACCGGTCCAAGTCGGCACGCACACCCTGCAGAGCCACCGCGGGGCGTGCCTCGAACTCCTCCAGCGCGCGCAGGACGGCGAAGTAGGCCGGCTTGGGGTTGTACTCCTCGTCGAAGATCAGTGGTTTCGCCCCCGGCAGCCAGGTGTACAGGTGCTTGTCCGTGAAGCCCCAGAAGCTGATCTCGGTGATCCCGGCGTCGAGCGCCTCAGCGACCACGTCGTGATAGATCTGCGCTTGCGACTCGGGGTCGAGGGTGTGCACGTCGAGCTCGGCGATCGAGACCTCGAGTCCGAGTGCGTGGTAGGACTCGACGATCTTCGTGATGACACCCGGCGCGGGGCCCTCGAGAGTCTGATGCATCTGGAGGGCGACGCCGTCGACGGGCACACCGTCGGCCACGAGCCCGGAGACGAGGTCGTAGAGCTCCTGCCGCTTCTCCGGGAAGGTCTCGACCAGGTTCTCGTTGATGAACAGCTTCGCGTTCGGATCCGCGGCGTGCGCGATGCGGAACGCCTCGGCGACGTAGTCCGGCCCGAGAGCCTTGTAGAAGTCCGTGTGCTGCAGGCCCTCGCCCCCGTAGGTGGTGAGGGCCTCGCTGACGACGTCCCACCGGTCCATCTTGCCTTCGTACCGCTGCATCACGGTGGTGATGTGCTCCACCATGGCGGCGCGAAACGCCGCCGGGTCATCCACCTTCGCCACGAGGTAGTCCGGGTTGCAGCAGGCGGAGATGAGGCCGTGGCCCTTGACCTGGATGTCGTTCGCCTCGGCGAAGTCGACCAGTCGGTCGAGGCCTTCGAAGTCGTATTCGTCCTCGTCGGGGTGGACGAACATCCACTTCAGATCATTCTCGGGAGAAAGGCTGTTGAACTGCTCGGAGAGCACGTCGCGGAACTGCGGCTCGGCGAGGTAGTTCGGAGGGCGACCGTCGGACGTGGTCGTCATGCTCTTGATCGCGCCGGAGCCGATCAGGACGCCGGCATCTTCGGCGACCTCACGGAGCGAGCCGATGTCGGCATCGTCGTTGGCCGAACGGGCCGCCCGGTCCGGATAGGCGGTGGCGCTCTGGGTGAAGCCGGCGGACAGCGTCAGGCCGAGGCCCACCGCCACGAGCATCGCGACACTGCGGTGCTTTCTCATCGTCGAGGTGTCCTTTCACCAAGCTCGGTAGCAAGGGGGTGCCGGCTTGCCGCGGGGAGCCACAGGCATGTCAGCCTCCCGTGGGTAGGCCGGCAGACAGCGCCACGAACCTAGAACACTTGAAACAATTTTGTCTAGACTGCGCTCCCGCGGCATGCCGTCGTCGGCCTTCTGGCGCGCGGGCTCCCGCTCAAGAAGAATCGACCGACGCGGCTCGGCGGATGCGCGACCCGGCACTGCTTGTGCGTGGGCAAGGCGTAGCTGCGAACGCTTCGCGACGCGCTCTTCGGGTCGCGCTGGGGGGCGAGGGTGTTGAGGGGCTTCCTGCAGGAGCGTCAGGGCGCATCTGCGCCAAGGGCCTCGTGGGCGTGCCGAGCGTCAGTGCCCGACGGGCGTGCTCGAGTCCTTCGTGCCGGCGTGGACCGCCTCAGGGAGTGCCCACGCGAAGAACGACTGCATCGAACGGTTCATGTCGGCGGCGGGGTCGATGAGCCACTGGAGCTGGACGCCGTCCCAGGTGGCGATCAAGAGCCGGGCAAGCGTCACGGGATCGCGACCGGGGTCTAGGCGGCCCAAGGACTGGTCGTACGCGAAGGCGGCCGCCAGCTCCTTGGTCTTGCGTTGGTAGCGGGCGAGAAACCAGTCGTGCGCTGGGTGGTCCGGTGCCGAGGACTCGGCAGCGAGGATTGCGAAGAGTCTCAGAAGCTCTGGTCGCTCCAGGCTCGACTGCACTCGTTCCAGCGTCGCGACCACGACGCCACGCTCCGCACATGCGGCGTCGAAGTCGAATGCCTGGTCCCCGGACGTCGTCTGGTCGGAACGCTCGAGCACGGCCTCGAGGAGCTCGTACTTGGTCCCGAAGTGATGGACGATGCTGGTCAGGCTGAGGTTGAGCTGGCGCGCGATGTCGCGCAACGACCCGCCGTGGTAGCCGTGCATCGAGAACACCGTCGCCGCCGCGTCAAGGATGTCGCTCGAGCGTTGCGCCGACTTCGCGTACGGCCCTCGCGGCCCAGTCTTCCTGCCTGCAGTCACGGCTTCGACCCTACTCGCGTCCGACGTCGGCAAGTTGTCCCGGGGATGAATTTGTAGCACCCGTTCGAGTTCTGGGTGTACTGTCGGCGCCACTTGCTTGGCCCACCGTCGGGCCCGCGTGTTCACAAGGAGGTTGACATGGCACCGTTCGCATCGAAGAGGTTCGGCAGGGGCGCCTTCGTCGTCGGCACCGCGCTTGCGGCGTCGATGGCTCTGGTCGGCTGCACGGCTGGGGGAGGGGGCCCGTCCGGTAGCGGCGGCGGCGGCGAGACGACGATCGACGTCATGGTCGGGGCGCAGGACCTCACCAAGGAGCAGATCGCCGAGTTCGAGGCCGACAACCCCGGCATCAAGGTGAACCTCATCCTCGCCGACCCGACGCGACTGAACACGATGCTCGCGTCAGGCAACCCGCCGGACATCGCCACCGGTGGCGCTGTGGGCAGTGCCAACACCAACGCCCGCGGCCTGGCCACGGACCTGACGCCGTACCTCAAGGACAGCGAGGTCCTGCGGGAGGACGACCTGCAGCCGGTGAACGACAGCTTCCGGTGGGACGGGACCCAGAGCGGCAAGGGCCCGATCTACGGCATCGTCAAGGACTGGAGCCAGGACAACACCCTCTGGTACAACACCGCCCTGTTCGACAAGGCGGGAGTTCCCTACCTCAGCGACACCGAGGCGACCTCCTACGACGATCTGCTCAAGATCGCCAAAAAGCTCACGGTCACCAAGGACGGCACGACCACCGTCTATGGGCTGGGGCTGGAGTGGGCATGGCAGCTCTACGGGCCGATGTCGGCGATGGTGATGCAGCAGGGCGGCCAGCTGTACAACGACGACCTGTCCGAGATCGACTTCACCACCGACGCAGCCCAGCGGGCGTTCCAGTGGTACGTGGACTTCGCGGAGGCAGGTGTGGGGCCGACCTCGCTGAACCCCCTCGCCGACGGGTCGGACTTCTCCACCTTCGCGGCCGAACGCATGGCGATCACGCAGGACGGCTACTGGTTCGGCGGCAACTTCGCCGCAGATGACGCGCTGAAGTCCGTGCGCTTCGCGCCAGCCCCGGTGATGGGCGACACGCGTGTCGCCCCGACCTACTCGGGTCAGGGCTGGTGGATCCCCGAGCGCGCCGCCGAGAAGGACGCCGCGTGGAAGCTCATGGAGTACTACATGGCCGGCCCGCCCGCCGAGGAGCGCGCGGCGAGCGGCTGGGGCCTGCCGGCTCTGAAGTCCCTCGCCGACAAGCTGCCGCAGGACCAGCCCTACCAGAAGCAGGCGTACCAGGTCGCCCAGCAGGAGCTGGAGCACGCGCAGCCGCTCCCGGACTCGCCCTACATCTCGGTCGACCTCCTCAACTCCACGATCGACAAGTACCTGCAGCGGGCGATCAAGGGAGAGCTCACCGTGCCGGAGGCATGCGGCGCGCTCACGGACGAACTTAACGAGGCCCTCGCGCAGGGCGTCGAGCGACTCGGCTGAGGGGAAGTCAGTGCCTCGTAAGTGGAACCGCTACCCGAAGCGGGCGTTCTACGGATTCGTCGCCCCATGGGCGATCGGATTCCTCCTTCTGACGGCAGCGCCCATGGTGTACGGGCTCTACGTGAGCGTGACCGACTTCGACGGCAGCTCCACGCGCTACCGCTTCGTCGGGCTTCGCAACTACGTCGAGCTGTTCAGCGACGGAGACGCATGGTCGGCACTCCTGAGGACGCTGGTGTTCGCCGCCATCGTCGTGCCGCTCACCATCGCGGGCTCGCTCGGCCTTGCCACGATCATCAACCGGCGGCTGAGGGCAGTAGGTCTGTGGCGGACCATCTTCTTCCTGCCCTCAGTCGTCCCGGTCGTGGCCATGGCCATCATGTGGAAGCTCGTCTTCAACAGGGACTCGGGCATCCTCAACGCCATGCTGGGTGCGGTTGGCATCGGGCCGGTCGCCTGGCTGGTCGACCCCATGGCCTTCTACGCGCTCATCGTGCTGATGTTGTGGGGGCTGGGCGGCGGGATGATCATCATGCTTGCCGCATTGCAGGGCGTGCCCGTCGAGCTCGAGGAAGCAGCGACGGTCGACGGCGCAGGGAAGTGGCTCGTCTTCCGGCACATCACGATCCCGATGATCTCTCCAATCCTGTTCTTTCAGGTCATCACCGGCGTCATCGCCGCTCTCCAGGTGTTCGTGCAACCGTTGCTGCTTACCAACGCCGCCGGAATCGCCGCGGTCGGCAACGTCCCCGAGAGCAACACGTTGTACATGGTGCAGGTGTACAAGGAGTTCTTCCTGAGCAACCGGTTCGGCTATGGGTCGGCCATGCTCTGGGTCTTCTTCTTGGTCATCTTGGGCCTGACGCTCGTCCTCCTGCGATCGAGTCGGTCATGGGTGTACTACGAGGTCGATACCGAAGCAGAGCGCGAGGGGGCAACCCGATGACTGTCACCGCGAATCGACCCGTGGAGCAGCCCCGGCCCAGGGTCACGAAGGACGCACCCGCCCACAGGAAGAAGCGGTCCCCTGCGGCCGTATACATCCTGATCATGGCGCTTACCGTCTTCTTCATCGGCCCGTTCCTGTGGCTCATTCTCGCTGCGTTGAAGACCCCGGCAGAGTGGTCGTCCTACCCCATCCAGATCCTTCCGGACCAGGCGCAGTGGAATAACTTCACCGACGCGCTCGCCCAGATGAACTTCATCGGGTATGCAGGCAACTCGTTCTTCCTCGCGACTGCGTACTCCTTGCTGATCACCCTCTCGAGCGCTGCTGTCGGCTTCGGGTTCGCACGACTCCGAGCACCAGGAAAGGGAGCGCTGTTCCTGATCCTTCTCTCGACGATGATGATCCCGCAGATCCTCACCCTCCTGCCCACATATATCCTCTTTTCTCGCATCGGCCTTGTGAACACTTACTGGCCCTGGATCCTGTGGGGGCTGGCCGCGTCGCCCTACATGGTGTTCCTCTTCCGGCAGTTCTTCGCATCAATCCCACGCGAGCTCGAGGATGCCGCCATCATTGACGGGGCAGGATGGTTTCGGATCTTTGCCCAGATCTTCCTGCCGCTGTCACGCTCGGTCCTGATCACGTCGTTCATCTTGTCGTTCACGTGGACCTGGGGTGACTACATTGCCCCTGCCTTGCTGCTCGACGTCGACCACACAACCCTCGCGGTCGCGATCACGGCGTGGTACCAAGACCCGAATGGCAACGTCATACCGACTGTCCAGGCCGCAGCCGCGATTCTGTACATCCTTCCGGTGCTGCTGATCTTCTTCGTCATGCAGCGGTACTTCATTCGTTCGACGGTCTCGTCCGGCGTGAAGGGTTAGTGCTACCCAACGGCCATCCGGACGCGCCAAGGCGTCCGGGTGGCCGTTGCCGCGGCGCAAGGTCACCGCGATCTCGACGCCCGCGCCGGCGAGACGATCTCGCGGCGCGACCCCAGCGGCTCCCCGGGGGCTGCCCACTGTGACCTTTTGGCTCGGCAACTGCCGGTCCTGTCACGATCTGCACTATGAAAGGTTCTGTTGATGTACAACGATCGCGTCCACGAGGGCGATGTCCAGGTGCCTTCGGGCTTTGTCCTGGGGGCGGCGACAGCGGCCTACCAGATCGAGGGCGGCGCAACCGAGGGCGGTCGGGGGCCGTCGATCTGGGACACGTTCAGCCACACCCCAGGCAAGATCGCCGAAGGCGCCAACGGTGACGTGGCCGCCGACCACTACCACCACGTCGATGAAGACCTCGACCTCATGGCCTCGCTCCACCTCGACGCCTACCGATTCTCCATCTCGTGGTCTCGGATCCTGCCAACGGGCGAAGGGGACGTGAACCCTGCCGGCCTGCAGTTCTACTCCCGCCTCATCGACGGATTGGTCGCCCGGGGGATCGAGCCGGTCGTGACGCTCAACCACTGGGACCTTCCTCAGGCATTGGAGGACAAGTACGGCGGCTGGCGTGGCCGCGAGACGGCCTATGCGTTCGAACGCTATGCCGAGGTGGTCGGGGAGGCGCTCGGGGACCGTGTGGCGATCTGGGCGACGCACAACGAGCCCTGGAACAACTCGTACTCCGGATACGGCAGCGGAGCCTTCGCACCTGGCGGTAGCAGCCACGCGGACGCGTTGCGTGCCGTGCACCACCTGAACTTGGCCCACGGGCTCGGCGTGATGGCGCTTCGGCGGACGGTGACCCGTGCGGACGCGCAAGTTGGCGTGGTCCTGAACGTCCTTCGCATCGAGGCGGAGACACCCGCGGACGAAGAGGCCGCACGGCGAGCTGACGCCGTCGCGAACCGCGCCTTCACCGGGCCGATGCTGCGCGGCGCCTACCCCGACGACCTCCTGGAAGACACCCGCCACCTCACCGACTGGAGCTTCGTCGAGCCCGGTGACCTCCGCATCTGTCACCAGCCCATCGACGTGCTCGGGGTGAATTACTACGAGGTCATGCACGTGCGCCTGAACCCCGAGGTCACGCCTGCCCACTGCAGCACCGGCGGTACCGACTTCCCGGGGTCCGAGCACGTCGAGATCGTTCGACCCGAAGAACTCGAACGGACGGCGATGGACTGGGGTGTTGAGCCCCGCGGCCTGGAGGAGCTCCTCGTCTCGTTGTCGAAGGAGTACCCCGAGCTACCGGTGATGGTCATGGAGAACGGCGCAGCTTTCGACGACGTCGTCCTTGACGAGGGTGACGGCCCGATCGTGCTGGACGTCGACCGCGTGCGCTACTTGTCCGCGCATGTCGCCGCGACGCTGCGCGCGCGTAGCCGCGGGGCCAACGTGGTCGGCTATCTCGTGTGGTCCCTGCTCGACAACTTCGAGTGGGCGCTGGGCTATGGCCCCCGGTTCGGGATCATCCGGGTCGACTACAAGACGCAGGAACGAACCCCCAAGCTCAGCTCGCACTGGTTCGCGGAACTGTGCCGGTCCCGTCGGGTACCCGAACTGCTCTGACCGTTCTGCGGGGCGCTCAACACCCACGCGCAGACGGCCCGAGCGCCAGCATGGCGCGGTATTGCACAGTCAACAAGAAGGAGCGAAAGTGGCTCAGCCCAATATCTACCTCGACCCGAGTGCGGCCGTGGAGGACCGGGTGACCGATCTTCTGACGCGTATGACGCTGCACGAGAAGGCGGGCCAGGTGGCCGCGCCGTTCGGTGCCGTGGTGGATGTGCACAATCCGCCGCCGACGGGCTGGGGGAACGTGACGGCGGCGCTGTCGACCCTGGACGCGCCTCCTCGGCAGATGGCTCGTGCGGCGCACGAGCTGCAGCGCAAGCACGTGGAGGACACACGGCTCGGCATCCCCATCCTGCTCGCAGAGGAGGCGTTGCTCGGACTCAAGGTCCGCGACGCGACAGTGTTTCCGGACGCGATAGCGCAGGCAGCCACCTGGCGGCCAGAGCTGATCGAGCAGATGGCGCAGCTCATCGGTCAACAGATGGCACAGCTCGGCGTCCGGCAGGCGCTCTCGCCCCTCGCCGACGTCGCACGGGATCCGCGGTGGGGGCGCGTCGAGGAGACCTACGGAGAGGACCCCTACCTCGTCGGCTCGATGGCGACGGCGTTCGTCCGCGGGCTGCAGGAGGCCAACCCGGCAACCCCGCTGATCGCGACGCTGAAGCACTTCATCGGCTACAGCGCCAGTGACGGCGGGCGGAACACCGATGCGGTCCAGCTCGGCCAGCGGGAGCTGCACGAGGTGCACTCGGTGCCCTTCGAGATGGCCATCCATGACGGCGGTGCCCACGGCATCATGCCGTCCTACAGCACGGTCGACGGCCTCCCTGTCACCGGGTCGCCGGAGTTCCTCCACGACCTCCTGCGCTCGGAGCTTGGTTTCGACGGCTTGGTCATCTCCGACCTCGGCGCGGTCAAACAGCTCCACACGAAGCACCGCACGGCCGAGGACAGCCTCCACGCCCTGGCCCAGGCCATTCGGGCCGGCGTGGACCTCGAGCTCGACAACGGCGTCTCCTCGGACGAGATCGTGTCGGCCGTGCGCCAGGGGGTGCTCGACGAGGCCGATCTCGACCGCGCCGTCTCGAGCGTCCTGCGCGCCAAGTTCCGCCTCGGGCTGTTCGAGAACCCGTATGCCGACCTCGACGCAGTTCCCGAGACCTTCGACTCGCCCGAGGGACGCGCACTGTCACGTCAGATTGCCGAGGAGTCCGTGATCCTCCTGCGCAACGAGCCGGTCGACGGGCGGCCACTCCTCCCGCTGGGCCCCGAGCCGAAGACGATCGCCGTCATCGGCCCCAACGCCGATCGCCTGATGGGGCAGCTGGGTAACTACAGCTACCCAGTGCTCGACAGCGGAACGAAGCGCTGGATCTACGCTGCCGATCCGCTGGCGAAGCCGGACGTCCTGACGGATCTGATGGGCAGAGAGGGCCCCGACGACGCGAACCTGCTCGTCGGCGCCGTGCCGATCGTCACGTTCCTCGAGGGCATCAAGCGGCGCGCAGGCGCAGACAGCACGGTGCGGTACGCCCAAGGGTCCGCGGTCGCGACCGACGACAGGTCCGGGTTCGGTGCCGCGGTCGACGCGGCGACCGCGGCTGACGTCGCCGTGGTCGTCGTGGGCGACCAGGCCGGCATCAACGGCTTCGGCACGGTCGGAGAGGGGCTCGACAGCAGCGACTGCGCGCTCCCGGGTGTGCAGCGCGAACTCGTCGAGGCGGTGGTCGCGACCGGAACGCCGACCGTCGTCGTCCTGAGCCACGGCCGTGCATACGTCCTCGACTGGATGGTGGACAAAGTCCCGGCGATCGTCAGCTCGTTCTTTGGCGGCGAGGAGGCCGGCAGCGCCGTGGCCTCCGTGCTCTTCGGCGACGTGAACCCGGCGGGCCGCCTCCCGATCTCACTTCCTCGATCTGCCGGCACGGCCCCGGCCCCCTACGGACGCAAGGTCGCAGCGGATTCCTACGTCGATGGCGGTGGCGGAGCACTGTTCCCCTTCGGCTTCGGCCTCAGCTACACCAGCTTCGAGTACAGCGACCTCGAGTTCGTCCCCGCCGTCGCGACCGATGCGTCCGTGCAGCTCTCGTTCACCGTCACCAACGTGGGCGAACGCGCGGGCGAGGAGGTGGTGCAGGTGTACGGGGAGGACGTCGTTGCCCGTACCGCCCGCCGAGGGCCGACGCTCGTGGCGTTCCGGCGCATCTCGCTCGAGCCAGGCGGCTCAGCCCGGGTGAGCGTCGAGATCCCCACCACCCTGTTCGCGCTGTGGACCCGGTCCGGCGAGTGGGTCGTCGAACCCGGAGCTCTGAAGATGTTCGTCGGCGGTTCCTCCACGAACGTCCCCCTTCAAGCAGAAGTGACGCTGACCGGCGGCGAGCACCACACCGCCGTCGGTCGTGCACTGACCAGCGTCGTGACGACCGACCCGTATCACGCGACCCGCGTGTCGCGGGCCGCGGTCGACGTGCCGGCGGAGCAGAAGTAACCAGCGATGCGAGGAATTGACATGTCCCAGCACACATCAGTGCGTGAACACACCTCCCTTCCTGACCCGGCCGTCGACGACCAGCCTGCCCGCCTCGGGGGGCTCGGGCCGCTGCTGTTCCAGGCGAACTTCGGGTGGATGCTCGCGACCGGCGTGTCCGGAGTGCTCATCCCGGCTCTCATGGAACAGGTCGACGCCGACGCCAAGGTCGCCCTCTACGGGACCCTGACATCCGTCGGCGCCGTGGCCGCCCTCGTCGCGAACATCGTCTTCGGATCGCTGTCCGACCGGACTCGGTCGCACTGGGGCCGACGCAACCCCTGGATCCTCGGCGGTGGCCTGATCGCCTCGGCCAGCCTGAGCGCCATCTCCTTCACCGACGCGTTCGGTGTGATGGTCGTCTGCTACGTGCTGTTCCAGTTGGGCCTAAACGCCCTACTGGCACCGCTCGCGGCTGTGCTGCCCGATCGCGTCCCACCCGCGAGGCGTGGCCTCGCCTCGGCTCTCATCGGATTCGGCATCCTGCTCGCTCAAAGCCTCGGCTCGGTCGTCGGCGCCGCGTTCCTGGGCGACCTGCGTACGGGGCTGCGCTACGTGCCGTGCATCATCGCGCTGACAGCGCTGCTCTTCGTTCTCTTCGCCCCCGACCGCGACAACCGGGGCGACAGGCGCGAGACGCTTTCGCTGCGGGCACTGCTCGTCACCTTCCGGGTTCCGAACGACCGGGACTATCTGCTCGCCCTGTTCGGGCGGCTGGTGCTCCTGCTCGCCTTCTACTGCGTGACCCTGTACCAGCTGTACATCCTGCAGGACTATGTCGGCCTGAGCTCCGGTGCCGTAGCCGCGACGATCGGGCTGGCGGGGGTCGTCATGGCAGTCGCCAGCGGTCTTGGCACCCTCGTCTCGGGCCCGCTCTCGGACAAGATCGGCCGGCGCAAGCCACTGGTCGCGCTCGCCTCCTGGGTCATCGCCGCAGCATTCCTGCCGTTGATCATGGCGCCATCGCGAACCAGCTTCCTGCTGTTCATCGGCATCGCGGGCCTCGCCTACGGCATCTACATCGCCGTCGACCAGGCCCTGATGAGCGACGTCCTGCCCGACCACGCCAGCCACGGCAAGGACATGGGCATCCTCAACGTCGCCAACACGGCCCCCTCAATGATCGCCCCAGGCCTGGTCAGCCTCGCGCTCGGCGCGGGTATCGGCTACGAGGGCCTCTTCGTCATCTCCGCCATCCTGGCGGTCGTGTCCGGCTTCCTCATCAACGCCATCCGGCGCGCGCGCTGATAGCTGCGACGAAGCCTTCTCTACATGCCAGCAAGTTCGCTGGCTGACGTGGGCACATCGGTCCAAACGTCTCGTCCCGCAGGACACAGATAGGAAGACCAACGGCGACGAATATTGGACGATGGCAGACCCTGTGCGGCGGTCTCGCGTGGCGACCGGCCGAGGATGCGCGACCGTCGGGCCCAGTCCGCACACAGTCCGCAAGAGGTATCGCGGCGCCCGTTGCGGACCAACGTCGCCAACGGCCGGGATCGTTGGAATTCCAACGATCCCGGCCGTTCTCGCGCCACGCCGTCCGGCCGCGTTTCCGCAGGTCGCCGAACCCGGCGTACAGACCGGCTCGTCCGCACTCATCCCCTCGCGGCCAGCACGGCCGCGAGGCCGTCCCGCAGGTCCGCGACGAAGTCGTCGGGGACCTCCAGCGACGGGAAGTGCCCGCCGCGGTCGGGCTCGGCCCACCGGACGATGCGCCGGTAGCGCTGCTCCGCCCAGGCGCGCGGGGTGCGCGACTCGATGTCGCCGGGATACATGGTGAGGGCGGACGGGACGTCCACCCGCAGCTCGGGGTCCAGCGAGCCGGGGTTCTCGGCGTAGATGCGGGCCGCCGACGCGCCGGTGCGGGTCAGCCAGTAGAGGGTGACGTCGTCGAGGATCCGGTCCCGGGAGATCGTCTCGAACGGGCTGTCCTCGGTGTCGGACCACTCGGCGAACTTGTCGAGGAGCCAGGCGAGCAGGCCGACCGGCGAGTCGACGAGCGAGTAGCCGATGGTCTGCGGCCGGGTCGCCTGCTGCGTCGCGTACGACCGGTGGTGGAGCCAGAAGTCACGGGTCTCCTCGGCGTGCCGGCGCTCCTCCCTCGTCAGCCCGTCGGTCGTCATCCCGGGCGGTGGCAGGGCGAGCGTGGTGTGGATGCCGAGCACGTGCTCGGGGAACCTCCCGCCGAGGACCGCGGTGACGTTGCCGCCCCAGTCGCCGCCGTGGGCGAGGAACTCGTCGTAGCCGAGCCGTCCCATCAGCTCCACCCACGCGACCGCGGTCTTCTCGACGCCCCATCCGGTGACGGCCGGCCTGTCGCTGTAGCCGAAACCGGGCAGTGACGGGACGACGACGTGGAACGCCGGCGCGCCCGCGTCCGGCGGCGCGGCCAGCTCGTCCACCACGTCGACGAACTCGGCGACGCTGCCGGGCCAGCCGTGCGTCAGGATCAGCGGCGTGGCGTCCGGGTGCGGGGACCGGCGGTGCAGGAAGTGGATGCCCAGGCCGTCGACGGTCGTGCGGAACTGACCGATCTCCTCGAGGCGCCTCTCGAACGCCCGCCAGTCGTACGCGGTGCGCCAGTGGTCGACGACCTCCACGAGGTCGGCCAGAGGGACACCCTGGTCCCACCGGCGCGGGTCCGGCGCCGGGCGGTGGACCGTCTCGGGCTCGGGCAGCCGCGCCGTGCTCAGGCGGGCGCGCAGGTCGTCCAGGTCGGCGTCGCTGGCGCGGGACACGAACGGCTGGACGTCGCCGGTCGGGTGCGGCATGGGGGGCTCCTGGTCGTCGCGAAGCCGGCCCCCGTCGTCGGGAGCCGACCTCACGGTTCTACCAAGCGGCCCTGACACGACGGGCGGTGGACCCCGGCGCGTCCGCCCGCGGTCCCGCGTCAGGCCGTGGCCCGCTCGGTCCTTTGCGCGTGCTCGAGCGCCCAGGCGAGGGCGTGATCGGCGACCTGCTCCCACCCCGGTGCGCCGCAGGTCCAGTGGTCCCGGTCCTCGAACTCGTAGTACTCGGTGAGAGCCGGGGACTTCTCCCAGTGCTTGGCGTTCGACCGGTTCACGGACGCCGGCATGATGTGGTCCTTCCCGCCGGCGATGAACAGCAGGGGCGCGCGGTCGGTGCTGAAGTCCACCCATGTCTCCTGGTGGCCGGGCTTGAAGTTGGCGATGAGGCCGTAGTCCCAGACCCAGCGCCCGGGGGCGGGGATCGCGTAGCGCTCCCACACCGCGCGGGACTCCTCCTCGGTGAGGGTGTTGGTGAACGCGTAGTGGAACTCCTCGGGGGTGAACCCGACGGCGCGGTGCCGGTTCGCGGGGGTCTTGAGCGCGGGGAAGATCGACCTCGCCTGGGACGGCGGGGTGACCCGCACGCCCTCGGTGGGGGCAGAGTCCATGACCACGCCGGCGGCGCCCAGCCCGCGGGCGAGCAGCATCTGCGTGAGGAGGCCGCCGAAGGAGTGGCCCATGATGATCGGCGGCCGGTCGAGGGCGGTGATGACTCCGGCGAGGTGCTCGACGGTGTCGGGGACGGTGAGGTCGGCGATGACCTCCGGGTTCTCGCGGAGGGCCTCGACCTCGATCTCGAACCCGGGGTAGGCGGGCGTCACGACGGTGAGGCCCTTGCTCTGGTAGTGCTGGACCCAGCCCTCCCAGCTGCGGGGGGTCATCCACAGTCCGTGGACGAGGACGACGGTGTCGCGCGCGGTGGTTCCGGTCGTGTCGGTCATGGCAGTGCCTCTCTCGAGGAGTCGATGGACGCCGCAGGATCCGCGCACAGCCGGTCGCGGTCGGTGTCGGGCAGTGCGTGTCCGCTGCCCGGATCATCAGGAGGCCTGCGTCGGTGCCGGCACGGACCACACGATAGGGAAGCGCTCCCACCGCGGCGCGGCCGGGCGCGAAAGTTCACCCGCGCCGAGCTGCGACGCGCGGCGCTCGTCGGGGCGAGGGCGTGCAGGTGTCGACGGCGGTACCGGCTGTCATCGTCTCGCGGGGCGCGCGCACCCCGGCACGGTGCCCTGTGCGGTCGTGCCCGGGCGTGGAGGCGGACGTCGTGGCAGGCTCAGGTCCGCGTCCCGTTCACGGCGGGACGAGCGCTGACCCGAGGGCTCCGCGTCTGTGAACGCTGCGTAAAGAGTTCCTATGCCGAGGTTCCGTTCCGGGTTGGGAGAGGTGTAGCGTTGCGGGCGTCGCGACGACGAGGTCGCGAGTCCGGATCGCAGCGCTCGAGACAGCGGCGCGCAGGGACGCAGGACGTGGGACGAAGGTGTGGCAGTGACTTTCACCGACGAGGCGCAGGCCGGGGGGATCGCCCTGGTGGAGCGGACCGACGTGAGCGTGGTGGACATGTGGGGCGAGATCGACATCGCCCTGCGCAACGAGGCGAGCGCGGCGCTCGCGAGGGCGTTCGAGCGCGACCTTCCCGTCGTCGTCGACACGTCGCGGGTGACGTTCATCGACTCCGCCGGGGTCGCCTTCCTCGTCCAGCTCTGCCGGATCGGCCGGGACGAGGGTCTGCGGGTGTCGCTGCACCGACCACCGCCGGCGGTGCTCGACGTGCTGCAGATGCTCGACCTCGACGTGCCGCCCGACACGACCGTCCTCGACCGGCCCACTACCTCGACGTCCCCGACGCCGGTCGCGCCGCACAGCCTCGCCGGCTGAGGAGCGACGACCGAGCGTCAGCGGTGCGTCAGTGGTCGCGACCGCTGGCGGCGAGCGCGGCGGCCCCGACGATGCCCGCGCGGTTGCGCAGGGTGGCCGGGATGATGGGCGCCCGCAGGGTCAGCAGGGGCAGGAACTTCTCGTGGTGCTTGCTCACGCCGCCGCCGACGACGATGAGCTCGGGGGCGAGCAGCATCTCGACCGTCTCGAAGTAGCGCTGCAGCCGCTCCGCCCACTGGTGCCACGACAGGTCGTGGCGCTCGCGGGCGGACTCGGCGGCCCGCGACTCGGCGTCGTGCCCGTCGATCTCGAGGTGGCCCAGCTCGGTGTTCGGCACCAGCACGCCGTCCACGAGCAGCGCGGACCCGATCCCCGTGCCGAGCGTGACCATGAGGACGACGCCGTCGCGCCCCTGGGCGGCGCCGTACCGCTGCTCGCCGACGCCGGCAGCGTCGGCGTCGTTGACGGCGGTCACCTGCCGGCCCGTGGCCTCGCTGGCCAGGGCAGGCAGGTCGACGCCCTTCCACGACTTATGCAGGTTGGCGATGAACCGGACGACGCCGTGGTCCATCGGGGCGGGGAACGCGACGCCGACCGGCACGTGCGGCGGCAGCTCGAACGAGTCGACCAGCTCGGCGAGCACGCCGGCCACGGCCTCCGGGGTGGACCTCTCGGGGGTCGGGATGCGCCGCCGCTCGGCCGCGAACTCGCCTGTCGCCAGGTCGACCGGCGCCCCCTTGATGCCCGACCCGCCGATGTCGATGCCGAACGCGACCGGCTGCGCTGCCTCCACCATGGGCCCCATCTTGATGCAGGATCGTCCTATGAGCGACACAAGCCCGGCGCAGTACTGGTACAACACCAAGACCGGCGAGGTCGAGGAGAGCCACGACCGCTCCAGCTGGAGCCACCGGATGGGCCCGTACCCCACCCGCGAGGCGGCCCGCAACGCCCTGGACTCGGCGCAGCGCCGCAACGACGAGTGGGAGGGCGAGGACGCCGACTGGCGCGGCAAGGACTGACGGCGCACCACGGACCGATGATTCCGAACCGCCCTCGCGGTCGACCCGCGCATGACGACGACGATCGAGGCGAACGGCGTCACGCTCGGCGTGGAGCACTTCGGGGACGACTCGGCCCCGCTGGTGCTCTGCGTGGGCGGCGCGACCATGCTGTCCTGGCCTGACGCGTTGTGTGCGGCCGTCGCACGCGGAGGGCGCCACGTGGTGCGGTACGACCTGCGCGACGCCGGCGCGTCCACGACCGTTGACCCCGAGGCGCCGGGCTACACGCTGCGTGACCTCGCCGCGGACGCCGCGGCGCTCGCGCGAGAGCTCGACGACCGGCCGGCGCACCTGGCGGGCGTCGGCGTCGGAGGGATGGTCGCCCAGGTCGCCGCGCTCGACCACCCGGAGGCGTTCGCGGCGTTGACCCTGGTCGGCACCCGGCCCGTCGCCCCGGGCCCGGTCGACGACGACCTGCCCGACCACGACGCCGCCGTGATGGGACGCCTGTTCGCGCTGCCGGAGCCGGACTGGGCCGACCGCGACGCCGTGGCCGACCATGCCGTGCGCAGCGCCGAGATCCTCGGGGACGACCCCGCCGCGGCGCGCGCGGTCGCCGGCCGGGTCTGGGACCGGACGCCGAGCACGACGCCCGCGGTGCAGGCGGCCAACCAGGAGGGCACGGTCTTCGCCGCCCTCGACTGCGCACCCCGCTGGCGCGAACGCCTCGGGGAGGTCGCGGTGCCGGCGCTCGTGGTGCACGGTCGGCGCGACCCGTTCTTCCCGGTCGGCAACGGGGAGGCGCTCGCCCGTGAGATCCCGGAGGCACGCCTCCTGGTCCTCGAGGACGCCTCGACGGCGATCCCCGACGCGGCCGCCGGCCGGGTCGCGGCGGCGATGCTCGGCCTGGTGGGCGACGCCGGTCCCGGCTGATGCCCGCTCAGCGCTCGAAGGAGTGGGCGGCGTCGGGGAAGGTGCCGCCGCGGACCTCGGCGGCGTAGTCCTGCGCCGCCTGGCGCAGCAGGTTGCCGACCTCGGCGAACCGGCGCGCGAACCGCGGCGACCAGTCCGTCATCCCGGCCATGTCGGTCCAGACGAGCACCTGCCCGTCGACGCGCGGGCCCGCGCCGATGCCGATGGTCGGGATGCGCAGGATCTCCGTGGCGCGCGCGGCGACCTCGACCGGCACCATCTCGAGCACGACGGCGACCGCCCCGGCCTCCTGCACGGCGAGCGCGTCCTCGCACAGCACCTCGGCGGCCTCGTCGCCGCGGCCCTGCACGCGCGGCCCGCCGAGGATGTTCTCCGACTGCGGCGTGAAGCCGAGGTGGCCCACCACGGGGATGCCCGCGTCGGTGAGCGCGCGGATCTGTGCGGCGGACCGGCGCCCGCCCTCGAGCTTGATCGCGGCGGCGCCCGTCTCCTTCATGACGCGGACGGCGGAGGCGAGGGCCTGCTCCGGCCCGGCCTCGTAGGTGCCGAACGGCAGGTCGACGACGACGAGCGCGTGCTCGGCCGCCCGCGCGACGGCGCGGGCCGGCGGGATCATGTCGTCGAGGGTGACCGGCAGCGTGGTCGCGTGCCCGTGCATGGTGTTGCCGATCGAGTCGCCCACGAGGAGCAGGTCGAGACCCGCGGCGTCGAAGATCCGGGCCGTCACGGCGTCGTACGCCGTGAGCATCGTGAGCTTCTCGCCGCGCTCCTTGGCCTCGGCCAGGTGGTGGACCCGGACGCGACGGCGGCGCGTGAGGTCGGCGGCGGGCGAGGGGGCTGCGGCGACGTCGGCGGCGGCGTCGTGACCGGGGTTCGACATGGCGGTCAGCCTATGCCTCCGACCCGCGGTACCGGGTATCCGTCCAGGTCGGAGCCCGGCACGCGCCGGGGGGACGTCAGGACATACCCCGTTAACACTTCTCGGGCAGGATGGGCTCATGGACAGGCAGCAGGAGTTCGTGCTCCGCACGGTCGAGGAGCGCGACATCCGCTTCATCCGGCTCTGGTTCACCGACGTGCTCGGGGTGCTGAAGTCGGTGGCGGTCGCCCCGGCCGAGCTGGAGCAGGCGTTCACGGAGGGCATCGGCTTCGACGGCAGCTCCATCGAGGGGCTGACGCGGGTCTACGAGGCGGACATGATCGCCAAGCCCGACCCCACCACGTTCCAGGTGCTGCCCTGGCGCGGCGAGCGGCACGGCACCGGCCGCATGTTCTGCGACATCCTCACGCCGGACGGCGAGCCCTCCCTCGCGGACTCGCGCAACGTGCTCAAGCGGCAGCTCGCCAAGGCCAGCGACCGGGGCTTCACCTTCTACACGCACCCCGAGGTCGAGTTCTACCTGTTCAACCAGCTCGTGTCGCCGGAGGACCCGCTGGTCCCGGTCGACAACGGGGGCTACTTCGACCACCTGGCCCGCGGCAGCACGCACGACTTCCGCCGGGCCGCGATCACGATGCTCGAGTCGATGGGCATCTCGGTGGAGTTCTCCCACCACGAGGCCGGGCCGGGCCAGAACGAGATCGACCTGCGGTACGCCGACGCGCTCACCACGGCCGACAACCTCATGACCTTCCGTACGGTGGTCAAGGAGGTGGCGCTGGAGCAGGGCGTGTTCGCGTCGTTCATGCCCAAGCCGATGGCCGACCAGCCGGGCTCCGGCATGCACACGCACCTGTCGCTGTTCGAGGACGACCAGAACGCCTTCCACGAGCCGGGCGCGCAATTCGAGCTCTCGAAGACGGCGCGACAGTTCATCGCCGGCCTCCTGGTGCACGCGGCCGAGATCACGGCCGTGACCAACCAGTACGTCAACTCCTACAAGCGGCTGTGGGGCGGCGCCGAGGCGCCGAGCTACATCTGCTGGGGCCACAACAACCGGTCCGCCCTGGTGCGCGTGCCCATGTACAAGCCGGGCAAGGGCAACTCCGCCCGCGTGGAGTACCGGGCCCTCGACTCGGCGGCCAACCCGTACCTCGCCTTCGCGGTGCTGCTGGCGGCCGGCCTCAAGGGCATCGAGCACGGCTACGAGCTGCCGGAGGCCACGGGCGACGACGTCTGGGAGCTGACGGACCGCGAGCGCCGCGCCCTGGGCATCGCCCCGCTGCCGCAGTCGCTCGACGAGGCGATCGAGCTCATGGAGCGCTCCGAGCTGGTGGCCGAGACGCTCGGCGAGCACGTCTTCGACTTCGTCCTGCGCAACAAGCGGCAGGAGTGGGACGCGTACCGCGCGCAGGTCACGCCCTTCGAGCTGCGCCGGTTCCTGCAGAACCTGTGACCGCCCGCCCGTCGACGCTCACGAGCCGGCTGCTGCACGCGGGCTTCGCGGACCTCACCCGGTCGGCGTCGCTGTGGTCGGACGCCGGGCTGCAGGAGGCGCTCGCGGAGCCGGGGCGCGGGGACGTGCTCCTGGGCGCGATCGGCACCTGCGCCGACCCGGACCTCGCGCTCCTGCAGCTGGTGCGTCTGGCGGAGCACCCCGAGGCCCGCGCCCGGCTCGGCGCGCTGCTCGACGCGGACGCGACCCCGCGGGCGCGCACCCGGCTCCTGGCGGTGCTCGGGGCGTCGTCGGCCCTCGGCGACGAGGTGGTGCGCCGCCCGGAGCTGCTCGACGTGCTCGCGACGCCCGACGGCGCGGCGCTCGACGACGACCCCGACGAGGATCTCGACGACGAGCTCGACGACGCGGAGAACGAGGACGACGACGACCCCGGCCCGCGCACCGTCACGGGACCGGCGGAGGTGCGCGCCGCGCTGCTGCGGGCCGTCGGCGCGGACCCGGACGCCGCGGTGCCGGTGGCCGCCGACCCGGACGCCGCGCCGGGGGTGGGCTGGCCCGACGCGGGTGCGGCGACCACGACGGACGCGCTGCGGCGGGCGTACCGGTCGCGGCTGCTGGCCCTGGCCGCCGACGACCTCACCGCGAGCGAGCCGCTGACGCGCATGCCCGTCGTCGGGGCTGCCCTCGCCGACCTGGCGTCGGCCGCTCTCGAGGCGGCGCTCGCGGTCGCGCGGGCCGACCTGGACGACCACGGCGCGGGCGTGCGGCTCGCCGTCGTCGGCATGGGCAAGACCGGCGGGCGCGAGCTGAACTACGTGTCCGACGTCGACGTCGTGTACGTGTGCGAGCCCGGCGAGCTGCCGGACGCCGGCGTCCTCGACGAGGAGACGGCGATCGCCGTCGGCACCCGCCTCGCGACCGGGCTGCAACGAGTGTGCTCGGCCACGTCCGCGGAGCCGGCCCTGTGGCCCGTCGACGCGGCGCTGCGGCCCGAGGGGGCGCAGGGCCCGCTGGTCCGGACGCTCGCGAGCCATCTCGCGTACTACGAGCGCTGGGCCGAGACGTGGGAGTTCCAGGCCCTGCTGAAGGCGCGCCCGGTGGCCGGGGACGCGGCGCTGGGCCGCGACTACCGGGCGGCGGTGGACCCCTTCATCTGGTCGGCCGTGCACCGCGAGCACTTCGTGGAGGACGCGCGGGCGATGCGCCGCCGCGTCGAGCAGCACGTCCCGGCCGCCGAGGCGGACCGGCAGATCAAGCTGGGCAAGGGCGGCCTGCGCGACGTCGAGTTCACGGTGCAGCTGCTGCAGCTCGTGCACGGCCGGGCGGACCCGCGGATCCGCTCGCCCCACACGCTGTCAGCGCTCGCCGCGCTGGCCGCCGGCGGGTACGTGGGGCGGGAGCACGCCGCGCGGATGGCGGTCTGCTACCGGTTCCTGCGGGCGCTGGAGCACCGGGTGCAGTTGTTCCGGCTGCGCCGGACGCACCTGCTGCCCACCGCGGAGGAGGACCTGCGGCGGCTGGCGCGGTCGCTCGGGATGCGCGCGGAGGGGGCCACCGGCCTGCTCGAGCGCTGGCGTGCGACGCGGCGCGAGGTGCGGGCGCTGCACGAGGAGGTCTTCTACCGGCCGCTGCTGCCGGCGTCGGCGCAGCTGTCGGACGCCGAGCTGTCGCTGGCCCCGGACGTGGCGCGCGAGCGGTTCGCCGCCGTCGGCTACCGCGACCCCGACGGCGCGATGCGGCACGTCGAGGCGCTGACGGCGGGCACGTCGCGCCGGGCCGCGCTCCAGCGGCAGCTGCTGCCGGTGCTGCTCGGCTGGTTCGCCGAGGGGGCCGACCCGGACGCCGGGCTGCTCGCGTTCCGCAAGCTGTCCGAGGAGCTGGGCGCCACGCCCTGGTACCTGCGCCTGCTGCGCGACTCGGAGAACGCGGCCTACCACCTGAGCCGCCTCCTGGCGTCGTCCACCTACCTCGCCGACGCGCTGGCGCGCTCGCCCGAGTCGGTGCGCTGGCTGGCGGACACGTCCGGGCTCGAGCCCCGGGGCCCGCAGCGGCTGGCGGCCGAGGTCGACGCGCTCCTCACCCGTGCGGACGAGCCGAAGGCTGCCGCCCAGCGTCTGCGCGCGCTGCGCCGCCGCGAGCTGGCCCGGACGGGGGCGGCCGAGGTGCTCGGCCTGCTGCCGCCGGTGGACGCGGCGGCGGCGGTCTCGGACGCCGCGGACGTGGTGCTGGCGGGGGGCCTGCGGGTCGCCGAGCACGTGGCGCGCGTCGAGCTCGGCCTGGGGGAGTCGCCGGCGGCGAACCCCACGCGGGTGCTGGTCGTCGCGATGGGGCGGCTCGGCGGGCGCGAGATGGGGTACGGCTCCGACGCGGACGTGATGTTCGTGCACGAGCCGGTGCTCGGCGCCGAGCCGCAGCTCGCGCAGGACTTCGCGACCAGGACGGCGACGCGCCTGCGCGCCCTGCTGTCGGAGGTGGGCCCCGAGCCGGCCCTGCCGGTGGATGCGGACCTGCGCCCGGAGGGGCGGCAGGGTCCCCTCGTGCGCACCCTCGACTCGTACGCCGAGTACTACGGGCGGTGGTCGAGCGTGTGGGAGGCCCAGGCCCTGCTGCGCGCGCGGCCGGTGGCGGGCGACGTCGACGGCGAGGCCTCGCTGGGCTCCCGGTTCGAGGCCCTGGTCGACCCGCTGCGCTTCCCGGCGGGCGGGCTCGACGACGCGCGCCTGCGGGAGGTGCGCCACATCAAGGCCCGCGTGGAGGCGGAGCGGCTGCCCCGCGGTGCGGACCCGGCGCGGCACCTCAAGCTCGGCCGCGGCGGGGTGTCCGACGTCGAGTGGACCGCGCAGCTGCTCCAGCTGCAGCACGCGGCCGAGGTGCCGGGCCTGCGCACGACGGGCACGGTCGCGGCGCTCGACGCCGCGAGGTCGGCGGGCCTGCTCGACCCCGAGGACGTCGCGCAGCTGCGCGACGCGTGGGTGCTGGCCTCGCGCCTGCGGTCCGCCGTCGTGCTCTGGTCCGGGCGCACCACGGGGGCGCAGACCGACCGGCTGCCGCACGACTCGCGGGACCTGGCCGGCGTCGCCGCCCTGCTCGGCGACGTGGGCACCGGGGGAGAGCTCGAGGAGCTCTACCTGCGCACCGCCCGCCGCGCCCGGGCCGTCATGGAGCGCGTCTTCTACGGCGAGGAGTGACCGCCGAGGTAGTCCCGCCCGGCGTCTCGCCGGGCTGCGGACCGTGCTGCTGAGCAGGGCTCCCGCGAGCGCCCGTGGGTACGGCAGAATCTGGCACATGCATCGACCCATGCCGTCGCCCGCGGGCGCCTCGCCCGCCCGCCCACACCCGGCGGGAGCGGGCGCGTGAGCGCCGGCCTCCTCGGGCTTCTCGACGACGTCGCGGCGATCGCCAAGCTCGCCGCCGCGTCGCTCGACGACGTCGGGGCCGCCGCCGCGAAGGCGACGGCCAAGGCGGCGGGTGTCGTCGTCGACGACACCGCCGTGACCCCGCAGTACGTGCACGGCGTCGCGGCGAACCGCGAGATCCCCATCGTCAAGAAGATCGCCTGGGGCTCGATCCGCAACAAGGTCCTGATCATCCTGCCGATCGCCCTGATCCTCAGCCAGTGGGCGCCGTGGCTGCTCACGCCGATCCTCATGGTGGGCGGCACGTACCTGGCCTTCGAGGGCGCGGAGAAGATCTGGGGCCGCCTGCGCGGTCACGAGGGGCACGACAAGCCCGCAGCGACGGTGGGCCCGGACGCCGAGAAGAGCCTCGTCGCCGGCGCCGTGCGCACGGATCTCATCCTGTCCGCCGAGATCATGGTCATCGCGCTCAACGAGGTGGCGCACGAGCCGTTCTTCTCGCGGCTGGTCATCCTGCTGGTCGTCGCGCTCGCCATCACCGTCATCGTCTACGGCGTCGTCGGCCTCATCGTGCGGATGGACGACATGGGCCTGGCGCTCGCGGGCCGCGACTCGCGGGGCAGCCAGCGCGTGGGCCGCGCCCTCGTGAGCGGGATGCCCAAGGTCCTCGCCGTGATCTCCGTGGTCGGCACGGTCGCGATGCTGTGGGTCGGCGGCCACATCCTGCTGACCGGCACCGACGAGCTCGGCTGGCACGCCCCGTACGAGTTCGTGCACCACATCGAGGAGGCCGTCGCGCACGCCGTGCCCGGCATCGGGGGCTTCCTCGGCTGGCTGGTGAACACGTTCTTCTCCGCCCTCGTCGGCGTGATCGTGGGCGCCGTCGTCGTCGCCGTCATGCACGTGCTGCCGTTCGGAAAGAAGCACGGCGCCGACCACCCGGCCGAGCACGCCGACGCCGCCGGGGCCGAGCCGACCTCCGCCGACGAGCCCACCGACGGGCCGCGGGCCTGAGGAGGGCGTCCGCCCGGCACCCGCCGGGCGGACGCCCTCCTCAGAAACGGGCGGGTCGGAACGTGCGGGTCAGGACGCGACGGTCACGCCGGCGCGGTCCTTCTCGCGCAGCGCCACCTTGTTCACCTTGCCGGACGCGTTCGTGGGGATCGCGTCGACGACGACGAGGTCCTTGGGCTGCTTGAAGCGGGCGAGGCTGTCACCCAGCCAGGCCTGCAGCTCCTCGAGCCCGAGCGGGTCGCCGGGGGTCAGGACGACGGCGGCGACGGGCACCTCGCCCCAGCGCTCGTCGGGCCGGCCGTACACCGCGGCCGCGGCGATCCGCGGGTGGGCGAACAGGGCGTTCTCCACCTCGGCGCAGTACACGTTCTCGCCGCCGGAGATGATCATGTCCTTGAGCCGGTCGACGACCCAGACGAAGCCGTCCTCGTCCTGGCGCACCAGGTCGCCCGAGTGGAACCAGCCGCCGTCGAACGCGGCCGCCGTCTCGGCGGGCTTGCGCCAGTAGCCCTTCATGAGGTTCGGGCCGCGGTAGACGATCTCGCCGACCGTTCCCGGCGGCACGTCGTTCAGCTCCGCGTCCACGACCCGCGCCTGGACGGTGGGGATCGGGCGGCCGACGGACCCCAGCTTGCGCAGCGCGTCCTCGCCCCGCAGCGCGCAGGTGATGGGCGAGAGCTCGGTCTGCCCGAACACGGCGACGTTGAGGGCGTCCGGGAACGTGTCCGACATCGCGCGCAGCACCGTGTCGGAGGCCGGTGCGGCGCCCCAGCTGATCACGCGGAGCCGCAGGTCGCGCTCGCGGATCCCCGGGACGGCGCAGATCGCCTGCCACTGCTGCGGCACGTTGAACACGATCGTGGCGCCCTCGCGCTCCCACGCGTCGACGAGGGCCTCCGGGTCGAAGGCGCCCAGCGGGTGCATGACGGTCGGGATGCCGACGATGAAGTTCGCGGAGATCGAGCCGAGCCCGGCGATGTGGAACAGGGGCGCGGTCAGGTAGGCGATGTCGCTCTCGTCGACGATCTCGTTCACGCGGATGCAGGTGAGCGACTGGGCGGCCAGGTTCAGGTGGTCCAGCATCGCGCCCTTGGGGCGGCCGGTGGTGCCCGAGGTGTACATGATCAGGCAGGTCGTGTCCTCGGGGACGTCGGGGGCGACGAATCCGTCGACGGGCTCGGCCAGCAGGTCCGCGAGGCTCTCCTGGTCGTCCGAGGCCTCGCCCGCCACCAGCACGCGTCGGAGACGGTCGGTGATCGCCCGCGCGGCGGTGACCAGCGGCACCAGGGGCTGGTCGACCACGACGACGTCGGCGTCCGCGTCGTCGACGATGTAGGCGACCTCGGCGGGGGAGAGGCGGATGTTCACGGGGACGGCGATCGCCCCGAGCCGGTTGATCGCGAAGACGGTCTCGACCACCAGGGGGTGGTTGAGGGTCAGGAGCAGCACCCGGTCGCCGAACCCGACGCCGCGCCGCTGCAGCGCCGCGGCGAGGGTGTCCATGTGCCGGGCGGCGTGGGCCCAGGTGGTCACCTCGCCCAGGAACGAGAACGCGGTGGCGTCCGGCTTGTTGGCGGCGTGGGTCAGGACCTGGTTCATCCAGTGGTTGCGCCGGAGCCCCGGGGGGATGGCGTCCGTGACGTCGCTCATGGCATGCACCTCTTCGTACGTGAGCCGAGTCGGGCCGCGGCGCCGTTGCCTCGTCCCGTCCGTTCCTGCCGCCCGTTGTGGTCGACGTGGATCATGTTACTCACCATTCACATCGGAGTGCCAGACCCCGGGCGGGCGCGGCGTTAGTGTGTCCACCGTGAGCGAGGCGAGGGCGGCGGACCAGGTCAGGAGGCGCCCTCGTGACCGGCGGCAGAGCATCGAGGCGGCCGCCGCGGTCGCCTTCGCGGAGCGCGGGTACCACCGGGTGGCGATGCAGGACGTCGCCGACGCCGTGGGGATCACCGCGGCGGCGCTCTACCGGCACTTCGACAACAAGTACGAGCTGTTCCGCGAGGTCGCGATGGACCTCGTCGCCCGGCTCACGGACGCGACGGCGTCCGTCGGGAGCGCGGCGGACCCGACGCCGGCCGCGGCGCGCGCCGAGCTCGGGGCCGTCCTGGACGCCGTCTCCGGAGAGACCGTCGCCATGCGGTCGTCCGGGAACATCTACCGCTGGGAGAGCCGCTACCTGCGGCCCGACGACCGACGCGCCCTCGCCGCGGAGTTCACGGCGCTGCGCCGTCGCCTGGCCGAGCCCGCCGCGACCCTGCGGCCGGACCTCGACCCGGCGACGCTGGACCTCGTCGCCCTGGCCGCGCTGAGCGTGATCGCGAGCGTCACGGCCCACCGCACCCCGATGTCCGTCGGGTCGCTCCAGGAGCTGCTGCGCGAGGCGGCGCTGCGGGTCCTCACGGACGCTCCCGGGGACGCGCCGCCGGCCTCGTCGTCCGGGGACGGGGAGGCGCCGGAGGGTGCGGCCGCGCCGAGCCGGCGCCGCGACCAGCTCGCGCAGGCCGGCATCGCGGCGTTCGCGCGGAGCGGCTACCACGAGGCCTCGATCGAGGAGATCGCGGCCGCGGTCGGGCTCACGCCGTCCGGGGTCTACCGGCACTTCAGCGGCAAGTCCGAGATCCTGCGCACGGCGTGCGAGCGGGCCGCGGCGACGCTCGACGCCGCGGCGGAGGACGCGCTCGGCCGCTCCGAACCTCGCGAGGCCCTGCACAGCCTCGAGGCGGCGTATGTCCGGTTCGCCGTCGAGGACCGCGACCTCATGGACGTGTACACGGCGGACGTCGGTGCGCTCGACGCCGAGGACCAGCGCCGCCTGCGGCGGCTGCAACGGGCGCACGTCGACGACTGGGTCGAGCTGCTCGGCCGGCTGCGGCCGGGGAGCGAGCCCCGGGAGCTGCGGTTCCTGGTGCACGCCGGGTTCAACGTGGTGGCCGACCTGAGCGTCGCGCTGCGCCGCAGCCCGGCGCCGGAGGCGAAGCGGTGGATCGGCGCCGTGCTGGAGACGGTGCTGGGCGTCTAGTGCTGCCCGCCCTTGGACCGCCCGTGCAGCAGCGGGATCATCCGGGCGACCAGGTGCATGTCCTTCTCGGTGCGCTCCATCGTCAGGAGGTTCAGGGCCGCCTTGCGGGTCTGGCGGGCCACCGACTTCACGGTGCTGAACTCCCGTAGCCCGTCCGCGCCGTGGATGCGGCCGAACCCGGACTCCTTGACCCCGCCGAAGGGGAGGGCCGCGACGCCGGCGAACCCGAGCACGGAGTTGACGGTCACGACGCCGGCGCGCAGGGCGTCCGCGGCCGCCGACGCGGCGCGCGCGTCCTTGGTGAAGACCGCCGCGCCGAGCCCGTACGGGGTCGCGTTCGCGCGCTCGACGGCCTCCTCGAGGGAGGCGACGGCGTTGATGACGACGAGGGGGCCGAACGTCTCGTGCCGCACGGCGAGCGAGCTCTCGTCCACGTCCGTGACGACGACCGGGTCGATCACGCGGCCGCGGATGCTCTCGGGGCCGCCGAGCGCCGCCGTCCCGGACCGCACGGCGTCCTCGACGTGGCGGCGCACGACGTCCGCCTGGGCGGGCAGCGTCATCGGCCCGTACTGGGCGTCGGGGCCGGTGGTGCGCAGGCGCTTCGCCCGCTCGACGACGCGGGCCACGAGGTCGTCGCGCACCGCCTCGACGACGTAGACGCGCTCGACGCCCACGCACGTCTGCCCGGCGTTGCCCATCGCGCCGAAGACGACGAAGTCGGCGGCGGCGTCGAGGTCGGCGTCGGCCGCGACGAGCAGGGCGTCCTTGCCGCCGCACTCTGCCACGATCGGCACCAGCCGCTCGGCGGCGGCCGCCATGACCTTCTTGGCCGTCGCGGTGGAGCCCGTGAACGCGACCTTGTCGACATCGGCTGCGACGAGCGCGGCGCCCGTGGCCCCGTCGCCGGTGACGGCGACGAGGACGTCGTGGCCCACCGCCTCCCGCCAGCGCTCGGCGAGCCACACCGCGGGGCCTGGGGTCAGCTCGCTGGGCTTGAAGACGACGGCGTTCCCGGCGGCGAGCGCGTACGAGATGGAGCCCATCGGGGTGTACAGCGGGTAGTTCCACGGGCCGATCACGCCCACGACGCCGTAGGGCTCGTAGCCGACCGTGGCGTGCTGGTTGTAGTTGATCAGGCCCGCGCGCACCCGGCGGCGGCGCAGCACGCGGGCGGCGTTCTTCGCGGCCCAGTCCAGGTGCCCCAGCGTGAGCATGACCTCGAGCAGGGCGTCCCCGGAGGGCTTGCCGGTCTCGGCGGAGATGAGGTCGGCCAGCTCCTGGGCGCGCAGCGCGATCCGCGACTTCCAGCGCAGGAGGTGGGTGCGTCGCCCGGCGAAGCCCTGCTCGCGCCACCAGCGGGCGCCGTCCCGGGCACCGGCGACGGCGGCGCGCACCTGGTCGACGTCGGCGACCGGATAGCTGGCGACGGGCTCGCCGTCGACGGGGTGGTGGGTGGTGATCTGCCGGGCATCCTGCCCGGCCTGGGACGTCGGGTCCGTGAGGGTCATCGCCGGTCTCCTACTCCACGTCGAGCAAGACAAGTTAACGCCGAATCACACTGTAGGGGTGGGTCGGCGGGCCGCGCAAGGATTTCTCTAATCTTGGTTAGAAACTCCGCTACCATCGGGGCATGGACGTCACCGGGACGGAGGCGGCGCGACCCGCGCCGAAGTCGGCATCGAAGTCGGCATCGAAGTCGGAGCAGACCCGTCAGCGCATCCTCGACGCGGCCGCGGAGGTGCTGTCGCGCAAGGGCTACGCGGGGACGCGCCTCGCCGACGTCGCCGCGGTCGCCGGGGTGCAGGCGCCCGCGATCTACTACTACTTCTCCTCGCGCGACGTGCTCGTCGAGGAGGTCATGTGGGAGGGCGCGCACCGCGTCCGGCTCCACGTCGAGGAGACGCTCGCGGCGCTGCCCGACGACAGCACCGCGATGGACCGGCTGCTGGTGGCGGTCGACGCCCACCTGCGCTACGAGCTGCAGGTGTCCGACTACGCCACGGCCTCGATCCGCAACGCGGGGCACGTCCCGGAGCAGCTGCGGGTGCGCCCCGCGGCCGAGGAGGCGCTCTACAGCCGGCTGTGGCGCGACCTGTTCGTCGCCGCCCAGCAGGCCGGCGAGGTGCGCGCCGACCTCGACGTCAACACGTTCCGCCTGCTGCTGCTGGGGGCGATGAACTGGGTCGTCGAGTGGTGGAACCCGCGCACGCGGTCCCTCGACGAGCTGGTGGCGACCGCGCAGGGGATGGTCAGGCACGGAGCGGGGACGGCCTGACGAGCGCCAGCCGGGCCCGCAGCACCTCCTCGGCCTCGGCCACGGTGCGGCGCACCACCTCCCCGGCGGTCGGGACGTCGTGGATGAGGCCCTGCGCGAGCCCCACCGTCCAGATCCCCGCGTCGAGGTCCCCGTCCTCGAAGACCTTCCGGCCGCGGGCACCCGCGACCAGCTCGCGCACGTCCTCGAACTGCCCGCCCCGCGCCAGGATCTCGACGACCTCGTCGCTGACGGCGTTCTTCGCGACCCGGGCCGTGTTGCGCAGCGAGCGGAAGATGAGGTTGGTGTCGAGCTCGGAGCCCGCGACGATCCGGTCCTTCACCGCCGGCGCGACGGGCGACTCGACGGTGCACAGGAACCGCGAGCCCATCGTGACGCCGTCGGCCCCGAGCGCCAGCGCGGCGGCGAGGCCGCGGCCGTCCGCGATCCCGCCGCAGGCGAGGAACGGGATCGTCAGCCGGTCGGCCGCCGCCGGGAGCAGCACCAGGCCGGGCACGTCGTCCTCGCCGGGGTGACCGGCACACTCGAAGCCGTCGATCGTCACCGCCGTCACCCCGACCGCCTGGGCCTTGAGCGCGTGCCGCACGCTGGTGCACTTGTGGATCACGCGCACCCCGTGGGCGCCGAACATCTCCATGTGCGGCTCGGGGTTGGAGCCGGCGGTCTCGACGATCGTGATGCCGGCGTCGACGATCGCCCGCCGGTACTCGTCGTACGGCGGCGGGTCGATCGCCGGCAGGATCGTGAGGTTGACCCCGAGGGGCTTGTCGGTGAGGCGGCGGGCCCGCTCGATCTCCTTGACGAGGTCGGCCGGGGTGGGCTGGGTGAGGGCGGTGATGATGCCCAGCCCGCCCGCCTCGGAGACCGCGGCGGCGAGCTCCGCCCGGCCGACCCACATCATGCCGCCCTGGACGACCGGGTGCTCGATCCCGAACGCCTCGGTGAAGCGTGTGCTGATCACGGGGCGCCCCTCACTCGTAGGTCTCGCCGGCGGCGGCCCGCGCGACGAGGGAGGCGGGCGGCCGGAACCGCTCGCCGTAGGTGTCGGCCAGCTCGTGCGCCCGCGCGACGAAGCCCGCCAGGCCGCCGTCGTACTGGTTGACGTACTGCAGCACGCCTCCGGTCCAGGCGGGGAACCCGATCCCGTAGATCGACCCGATGTTCGCGTCGGCGACGGACGTGAGCACGCCGTCGTCGAGGCAGGCGATCGCGTCGAGCGCCTCGGCGAAGAGCATCCGCTCCTGCAGGTCCACCAGGGGGACGCGCGTGCTCCCCGAGTCGTACCGGTCGCGCAGCCCGGGCCACAGGCGCGTGCGGCGGCCCGCCTCGTCGTAGTCGTAGAAGCCGCGGCGGGCCCGGCGGCCGGGGCGATCCTGGTCGTCGACCATCCAGTCGACGACGGCCTCGGCGGGGTGCTCGGTCCACGTGCCGCCCTCTGCCTCGCGCGCGGCCCGCGTCTCGGTGCGGATCTTCTGGGTGAGCGAGAGCGTGAGCTCGTCGAGGAGCTGCAGCGCCCCCGCGGGGTAGCCGGCCTGGAGCGCGGCCTGCTCCACGGACGCCGGCTCGACGCCTTCGCCCACGGCGGCGACGGCCTCGTCGATGAACCGGCCGATGACCCGCGAGGTGAAGAAGCCGCGGGCGTCGTTGACGACGATCGGGGTCTTGCGGATCTGCAGCACGAAGTCGAAGACCTTCGCGAGCACCGCGTCGCTGGTGCGCGCGCCCCGGACGATCTCCACCAGCGGCATCTTGTCGACGGGGGAGAAGAAGTGGATGCCGATGAAGTCCTCGGCCCGGTCGACCCCCTCGGCCAGCAGCGAGATGGGGAGGGTGGACGTGTTCGAGCCGAGCACGGCGTCCGGCTCGACGACGTCCTGGATCTCGCGGAACACGGACTGCTTGAGGTCGACGGACTCGAAGACGGCCTCGACCACGAAGTCCACCCCCGCGAAGCCGGCGGGCTCGTCGGTGGCGACGATCCGATCCAGGAGCGCGGCGCTCGCCTCCGGCGTCGTCCTCCCGCGGCCCAGAGCCTTCTCCTCGAGGCGGCGCGCGTAGTCCTTGCCCCGTTCCGCGGCGTCGAGCGAGGTGTCCTTGAGCACGACGTCGATGCCGCTGCGGGCGGCCACGTAGGCGATCGCCGCGCCCATCATCCCGGCGCCCACGACGCCGACCTTCCTGGCACGGAACGTCGGGTACCCCGCGGGCCTGCTGGCGCCCGCGTTGATGCTCTCCAGGTCGAAGAAGAACGCCTTGATCATGTTCTTCGCGACCGGCGAGTGCGTGAGCTGCACCAGGTAGCGGGTCTCGATCGTCGAGGCGGTGTCGAAGTCGACGTACGCGCCCTCGACGGCGGCTGCCATCGCGGCGCGCGGCGCGGGCATCGGGGCGCCCTTGACCTGCCGGCGCAGCATCGCCGGCATCGCCGCGAGCGCCTGCGCGAGGGACGGGGAGGTCGGCGCCCCGCCCGGCAGGCGGAACCCCTTGACGTCCCACGGCTTGACCGGCTCGGGGTTCGTGAGGATCCAGGCCTTCGCGCGGTCGCGGAGCTCCGCCGCGGGGGCCACCTCGTCGACGAGGCCGACCTCGAGCGCGCCCTCGGCGGTGAACTTCGTGGCCGGCAGGATGACGTCCGCGAGGGCCTTCTGCAGCCCGAGCATCCGCACCGTGCGGCTCACGCCGCCGCCGCCGGGCAGCAGGCCGAGCGAGACCTCGGGGAGGCCGAGCCGCAGGCCGACGTCGCGGGCGGCGATCCGGTGGTGGGTGGCGAGCGCGACCTCGAGCCCCCCGCCCAGCGCCGTGCCGTCGATCGCCGCGACCACGGGCCGGCCGAGCGTCTCGATCCGGCGCAGCAGCGACTTCACGTGCTCGATGTCCGCGGTCTCCTCGGCGGACCGCGCCGGGTCGGCCGAACGGAGCAGCTCGAGGTCGCCGCCGGCGAACCAGCTCTTCTTGGCGGACGCGAGGATGACCCCGGCGATCCGGTCGCGCTCGGACTCCAGGCGCTCGACGCTCGCCTCGAGCGCGGCCCGGAAGTGGGCGTTCATGGTGTTGGCGCCGCGGTCGGGGTCGTCCATGGTCAGGGTGACGACGCCGTCGCCGTCCTCGTCCCAGGCGTACCCGCCCTGCACGCCGGCGCGGTCCTCGATGACGCTCATGCCGTCTCCTCTTCCTCGACCCGCTCGATGATGGTGGCGATGCCCATGCCCGCCCCGACGCACAGCGTGGCGAGGCCGCGACGCAGGTCGCGGCGCTCCAGCTCGTCGAGCAGCGTGCCGAGGATCATCGCGCCCGTGGCGCCCAGCGGGTGGCCCATGGCGATCGCGCCGCCGTTGACGTTGACCTTGTCGTGCGGGATGCCGAGCTCGCGCTCCCACCGCATGACGACCGAGGCGAACGCCTCGTTGAGCTCGAACAGGTCGATGTCGTCGACCGTGAGGCCCGCCCGGTCCAGCGCCTTGCGCGTGGCGGGCGCGGGACCGGTGAGCATGATGGTGGGCTCCGAGCCGGTGACGGCGGTCGCCACGACCCGCGCGCGCGGCCGCAGGCCGAGCCGCTCGCCCGCCTCGCGGCTGCCGACCACGACGAGGGCGGCGCCGTCGACGATGCCCGAGGAGTTCGCGGCCGTGTGCACGTGGTCGATCGACTCGAGCCAGTGGTACTTCTGCAGCGCCACGGCGTCGTAGCCGGCCTGCGCGCCGGGGATCTCGAACGCCGGCTTGAGGTGGCCCAGGCTCTCGACCGTGGAGCCGGGCCGCCGGTGCTCGTCGTGGTCGAGCAGCGTGACGCCGTTGAGGTCGCGCACGGGCACGACCGACCGGGCGAACCGCCCCTCGCTCCACGCCTCGTCGGCCCGGCGCTGGGACTCGACCGCGTACGCGTCGACGTCCTCGCGCGTGAAGCCGTCGAGGGTGGCGATGAGGTCGGCGCCGATGCCCTGGGGCACGAAGTAGAGGTCGTAGTTCGTGGTCGGGTCCTGCACGTAGGCGCCGCCGTCGGAGCCGATCGGCACGCGCGACATCGACTCGACCCCGCCCGCGAGGACGAGGTCCTCGAAGCCGCTGGCGACCTTCTGCGCGGCGACGTTCACGGCCTCGAGGCCCGAGGCGCAGAACCGGTTGAGCTGGACGCCCGCCACGGTCTCCGGCAGGCCGGCGACCAGCGCCGCCGTGCGCGCGATGTCGCCGCCCTGCTCGCCGACGGGCGAGACGACGCCGAGGACGACGTCGTCGACCGCCGCCGGGTCCATCGTCGGGTGGCGCTCCTCGAGCGCGTGGATCAGCCCGACCACGAGGTCGACGGGCTTGACGCCGTGGAGCGCCCCGCCGCGGTTCTTGCCGCGCGGCGTGCGGACGGCGTCGTAGATGTATGCCTCTGTCACGGATGTCCTCACAGCCCGAGGCCCCGACCGACGATCTCCTTCATGATCTCGGTCGTGCCTCCGTAGATGGTGGTGATGCGGGCGTCCTCGTAGTCGCGCGCGATGCGGTACTCGCGCATGTAGCCGTAGCCGCCGTGGAGCTGCAGGCAGCGGCCCACGACGTCGACGTACTGCTCGGTGGTCCAGAACTTGGCCGCGGCGGCGTCCTCGGGGTCCAGGGCGCCCGCGGTGTGCCGCCTCAGGCAGTCGTCGATCAGCGCGCGGCCGGCGCGCACGGCCGTGACCATCTCGGCGAGCTCGAACCGGGTGTTCTGGAACGACCCGATCGGCTGCCCGAAGGCCTGTCGCTGCTTCACGTACTCCAGCGTGCGCTCCAGCACGCCCTCGCTCGAGGCGACGGCGGCCGCGGCGATGGAGATGCGCTCCTGCGGGAGGTTGCGCATGAGGCCCGCGAACCCGGTGCCCTCCTCGCCGAGCAGGTTCGCGGCGGGGACGCGCACGCCCTGGAACGAGAGCTCGCTGGTGTCCTGCGCGTGCAGGCCGATCTTGTCGAGCCGGCGTCCCCGTGAGAACCCGGGGGAGTCGGCCGGGATCACGAGCAGGCTGAGCCCGCGGTGGGGGTGCTCCCCGGTGCGCACGGCCGTGACCACGAGGTCGGCGTTCTGCCCGTTGGAGATGAAGATCTTGGACCCGTCGACGACGTAGTCGTCGCCGTCGCGGACCGCCGACGTGCGGATGCCGGCGAGGTCGCTGCCCGTGCCGGGCTCGGACATCGCCACGGCCACGACGGACTCGCCGGCCGCGATGCCGGGGAGCCAGCGCTCCTTCTGCTCCTCGGTCGTCAGGTCGGTGAAGTACGGGATGACGATGTCGTTCGACAGCGCGATGCCCGCCATCCCCGACGACACGGGGTGGCGCGCGAGCTCCTCGCCCATCACCGCGTTGAAGCGGAAGTCGTCGGAGCCCCCGCCGCCGAACCGCTCGGGGATGCCGAACCCCAGGATCCCCGCCTCGGCCGCCTGGACGAAGAGCTTGCGGTCGACCCGCCCCTCGGCGTCCCAGCGGTCGGCGTGGGGGCGTGCGTACTGCTCGACGAAGGCGCGCACCATGTCGCGGAACTGCTCGTGCTCGTCCTCGTACAGGTCACGCGGCCCGATGATGCCGGTCATGCTGCCTCCGATCGTCCTTGATCTCGACCTCGGTACTTTTTATATCATGTTAGAAAGTGTGGGCGACAGGGCTTGAACTCAGGCTTGTCCCGTGGTGCGATGGCCGCGAGTCTTTGAATCTTCGTTAAGCGAATCGCGCGAGGGAGCGTGACATGGGAGACCACCCGTCGACGACGCCGGACGGCCGCCTGCGCGGCCGGGTGGCGGTCGTGACCGGCGCCAGCCGCGGCATCGGGCACGCGATCGCCAGGCGGCTCGCCGCCGAGGGCGCGTCCCTCGTGCTGACGGCACGGAAGCCGGACGCCCTCCAGGAGGCGGCGCAGGCGCTCGGGAACGTGCCGGTGCGCGTCGTCGCCGGCCGCGCCCAGGACCCGGACCACCGGCGCGAGGCGATCCGCACGGCCGTGGACGAGTTCGGCGGCCTGGACGTGCTGGTGAACAACGCCGGCATCAACCCCGTGTACGGTCCCCTCGTCGACCTGGACCACGAGGCGGCGCGCAAGATCCTCGACGTCAACGTGCTGGGCACGCTCGGCTGGGTGCAGGAGGCGTGCGCCGCGGGCCTCGGCACGCGCGAGGGGGCGGCCGTGCTCAACCTGTCCTCGGTGGCAGGGTCCGTCCCGTCGCCGGGGATCGGCTGGTACGGCGTGAGCAAGGCCGCCGTCTCCCACCTCACCGTGACGCTCGCCGCGGAGCTCGGCCCCCGGGTGCGGGTCAACGCGCTCGCCCCGGCCGTCGTGCGCACGCAGTTCGCCCGCGCGTTGTACGAGGGGCGCGAGGAGGCGGTCGCCGCGACCTACCCGATGCGGCGGCTGGGCACGCCCGACGACGTGGCCGCCGCGGCGGCCTACCTCTGCTCCGACGAGGCGGGCTGGGTCACCGGCCAGGTGCTCACGCTCGACGGCGGCCTCCTCGCCGCCGGGGGGACCGCGTGAGCGCCCGGGCCGGGGGCTGCCCGGCGGACGGGGCGGCCGAGGGCGTCGCGGACGTCGTCGCGCGCACCCGCCGCTTCGTCCGGGACGTCGTGCTCCCCGCGGAGCCGCCCGCCGGCACCGCGCTCGACGCGGCCGAGCGGCGCGCGCTCCAGCAGCGGGCGCGCGACGCGGGCGTCTTCGCTCCGCACGTGCCGGTCCGGCTCGGCGGGCTCGGGCTGCCGCTGGGCGCGTGGTCCGCCGTCTTCCAGGAGGCGGGGTACTCGCCGGTCGGTCCGGCCGCGCTCAACTGCATGGCCCCGGACGAGGGGAACATGCTGCTGCTCGAGCAGATCGCCACCGCCGGGCAGCAGGAGCGGTTCCTCGCCCCCCTCGCGGCGGGCGAGGCGCGGTCGTGCTTCGCGATGACCGAGCCGCACCCCGGCGCGGGGTCCGACCCGGCCGCGCTGGCGACGACGGCCCGCCGCGTGGACGGGGGCTGGGTGATCGACGGCGAGAAGCGGTTCATCTCGGGGGCCGAGGAGGCGGACTTCGCCATCGTCATGGCGCGGACCCCCGAGCTCGGGGACGACGCCGCGACGCTGTTCCTCGTGCCCACGGACGCCCCCGGCGTCCAGGTCGGGCACCGGATCCGCACGCTGGAGCGCGCGATCACGGGCGGGCACCCGCACGTCTCGTACGCGGGGTGCTTCGTGGGCGACGACGACGTGCTGGGCACGCCGGGCGACGGGTTCCGGCACGCGCAGGTGCGGCTCGGCCCGGCGCGGCTGACGCACTGCATGCGGTGGCTCGGGCTCGCCCGCCGCGCCCACGACACGGCGCTGGACCGGGTGCGGCACCGCGAGCTGTTCGGGTCCTCCCTGGCCGACCTCGGGATCGCCCAGGGGCTGCTCGCCGACTCGGAGATCGACCTCGCCAGCAGCGCCGCCGTCGTCGACCGGGCGGCCGCGGCGCTGGAGAGCGGGGACGTCCGGGCGGGCACCCAGGCGTCGTCGATCGCCAAGGTGCACTGCTCCGAGGCCGTGGGCCGCGTGGTCGACCGGGCCGTGCAGCTGTGCGGGGGAGACGGCGTCACCCTCGAGCTGCCGCTGGCCGCCTTCCTCGACGAGGTGCGCCCGTTCCGCGTCTACGACGGGTCGAGCGAGACGCACCGCTGGGCGATCGCCCGCCGCGCCGTCGCGCGCCGCCGCCGCGAGGTCGAGGCCGGCGAACGGGTCCTGGACCGGGCGGAGGGGCGACGATGACGGCGCTCGCCACCACGCCCGACGGAGCCGACGTCGTGCGGAGCCTGCGCGCCGACGACGGCGCCGCGGGCCCCGCGCGGCCGCCGCTGCTGGTCCTCGACCTGCTGGAGCGCTACCTCGACCACGTCGGGGTCCCCGCCGGGGAGCTGGCCTGGCGGCGGATCGGGGACGGCCAGGCGAACGTCACCTACGAGCTGCGGCGCGGCGGTGAGCGCGTGGTGCTCCGGCGTGGCCCTCGGCCCCCGTTCCCGCCGTCGGCCCACGACATGGTGCGGGAGGCGCGCGTCGTCACGGCGGTGGGGGCGGCGGGGGTGCCGGTGCCGGCGGTGCGCGCGGTCTGCGACGACCCCGCCGTCGTGGGGACGCCGTTCTACCTCATGGAGCTCGTCGAGGGGGAGGTGGTGACCGATCGCCTCCCCGCCGGCTTCGACGGGCCCGGCGACCGCGCCGCCCTGGTGCACGCGGCGGTCGACGCGCTCGCGGACCTGCACGCCGTCCCGCTGGCGGGCGACGTCGGCGCGCTCGGCCGGCCCGCCGGGTACCTGGACCGCCAGGTGCGCCGGTTCGCGCAGCTGTGGCCCCTGAACACGCGCCGCGCGGTGCCCCGGATCGAGGACCTCGGCCACCGGCTGGCCGCCACCGTGCCCACCTCGGAGCGGGCCGCCGTCGTGCACGGGGACTACCGCCTGGGGAACCTCATGTTCGCCGCCCCCGGGCAGCTGGCGGCGATCCTGGACTGGGAGATGGCGACGCTGGGCGACCCGCTCGCCGACCTCGGCTACCTCGTGGCGACCTACTCCGCCCCGGGCGGCGCGCCCACGCCGATGGACCTCACCCCGGTCACCGCGGCACCGGGCTTCCCGTCGCGCGGCGACCTCGTCGAGCGCTACGCCGCGCGCACCGGCGCGGACGTCACAGCGCTCGGCTGGTACGAGGCGCTCGCCCTGTGGAAGTCCGCGATCTTCTGCGAGGCGATGTACACCCGATGGCTGGACGGCCAGCGCCCCGACGACACCTTCGCCCCGGCGCTCGCCGACGGCGTCCCCGTGCTCGCCGACGCGGCCGCGGAGGCGCTGGCCCGGCACGAGCAGGGGCACGAGAGAGGAGACCGATGAAGATCGCCGTCCTGATGAAGGTGGTGCCGGACACGTACGGCGACCGCACGCTGCACCTCGAGACCGGCCTCGCCGAGCGCACCGCCGACGACGCCGTCCTCGACGAGATCGACGAGCGGGCCCTGGAGGCGGCGCTGGCCCACGCGGACGACCACCCCGACACCGAGGTGGTCGTGGTCGCGATGGCGCCCGAGCTCGCGCAGACCAGCCTGCGCAAGGCGCTCGCGATGGGCGCGGCGTCGGCGCTCCAGGTGGTCGACGAGCGCCTCGTCGGGGCGGACGTCGTGCTGACCGCCGAGGTGCTCGCGGCGGCCGTGCGCCACGTGGGCGCCGACCTCGTGCTGGCCGGGGACGCGTCCACCGACGGGGCCGGGGGAGCGGTGCCGGCCGCCGTGGCGGAGGCGCTCGGCGTGCCGTGCGCGACAGTGCTGCGCGAGGTGTCGATCACGGACACCGAGGTCACGGGCGTGCGGGTGTCCGACGAGGCCACGCTGCGGGTCTCGGCGCCCTTGCCCGCGGTCGTCTCCGTGACCGAGGCCGCGCCGGGCCCCCGGCTCACCGGCTTCAAGGGGATCATGGCGGCCAAGAAGAAGGTCGTCGAGACCGTCACGGTTACCGACCTGGGTGTGGACCCCGAGCCGGCCGACGCCGCGCGCTCGATCATGACCGCGATCACCCGGCGGCCGCCGCGCACCGCCGGCACCCGGATCGTCGACACCGGCGACGGCGGCGAGCAGCTCGCGCGCTTCCTCGTCGACCAGCGGCTGGCCTGAGGGAGGAGGACGACATGACCGACGTCCGGGAGGAACCCGTCCTGGTGCTGCTCGACCGCGACCCGCAGGGCGGGCTCGCACGCTCGTCCGCCGGCCTGCTGGCCGCCGCCGCGTCGATCGGCAGCCCCGTGGCCCTCGTGGTCGGGGCCGGTGCCGAGGACCAGGTGGTCGCCGCCGGAGCGCTCGGCGCCCGGCGCGTGCTGCACGCGCCCGGCGACGCGGAACGGCTCGGCGTGCCGGTCGTGGACGCGCTCGCGGCCGCCGCGGAGCTCGTCCGCCCCGCCGCGGTGCTGGTGTCGCACTCGGTGGAGGGGCGGGAGGCGGCCGTGCGGTACGCCGTCCGGTCGCGCTCGGCGCTCGCCCTCGACGCCGTGGGCGTGTCGCGGGACGACGAGGGCGTCGTCGCGCACCACGCGGCCTACGGCGGCACGTACCTCGTCGACTCCGCCGCGACCTACGGCGCCCCGGTCGTCACGCTGCGCGTGGGCGCGGTCGACGATCGTGCCCCGGCCGTCGACGACCCGCTCGTGGAGGAGCTCGCCGTGCCCGGTTCCGGGCTGCCCGCGGCCACGGTGCTCGCGGTCGAGCCCGTCGAGTCGGGCTCCGCGCGGCCGGAGCTGCGCGGGGCGGCGACCGTCGTCTCCGGCGGCCGCGGGCTGGGCTCGGCCGAGGGTTTCGCGCTCGTCGAGCAGCTGGCCGACGCCCTCGGCGGCGCCGTGGGCGCGTCCCGCGCGGCCGTCGACGCGGGCTACGTGCCGGCGTCGTGCCAGGTCGGGCAGACCGGGGTGACGGTGTCGCCGCGCCTGTACGTGGCGCTCGGCATCTCGGGCGCGATCCAGCACCTCGCGGGGATGCAGACCGCGCAGACGATCGTCGTCGTCAACTCCGACGAGCACGCGCCGCTGTTCGAGATCGCGGACTTCGGCGTGGTGGGCGACGTCTTCGAGGTGGTGCCCCAGCTCGTCGCCGCGCTCGAGGCGAGGCGGGACGCATGACCCGGCAGGGCCTGCCCCGCCGCCCGGGCGGACCGCTCTGGCCGCCCGTGGCCGACGTGCGCGACGGTGCGGCGCCCGCGGCGCCTGTCGCGGCCGGGGCGGACGGGACGACGGGCGCCGCGGCCGCCGGAGCGGGCGCCGCGCGCGGTGGCACGGGCCGCGGCCTGCCCCGCGTCGTCGGGCAGGGCGGCGGTGCCTCGGCCGCGCTGGCGGCGGTCGGCCGGGGTGGTGCCGAGGAGGGCGCCGGCCAGGTGGCGGCCGCGCGGGACGCGGCGGCGCCGGCCCTGCGGCGTGGCCTGCCGAGGATCGCGGGCGGGGAGCCCTGGCCCCCGGCCGGCATCGCGCCCGCGGGTCGGGGGTCGGTCGGCCCGGTCGCCGTCGACCCGGACGGGGCGGCCGGGACGACGCCGCCCCGGGTCACCGCGGCCCCGCGCCGTCGTCGGCTCCCGGCGTGGGCGGGTCGGGCGGGCCTCGCCGCCGCGGTGGCGGTCGTCGTCCTGGGCGCGCTGGTGCTCGTCGCGCGCTGGTGGGTCGGCACGGACGCGGGGCAACGCTTCCTCGTGGCCTATCCCGGCACCGCCCCCATGCCCGACGGCGCCCCGGTGGGCATCCCGGCGTGGCTGGCGTGGCAGCACTTCTTCAACGTGTTCCTGCTGGTGCTGGCGGTGCGGACCGGGCTGCAGGTGCGGCTGCAGCGCCGCCCCGCGGCGTCGTGGGCGCCGCGCGCGGAGCCTGGGGCGCGGATCGGGCTGATGGCCTGGGCGCACCAGGCGCTCGACGTGCTCTGGGTGCTCAACGGCGTGCTCTACGTCGTGCTGCTGTTCGCGACCGGGCAGTGGATGCGGATCGTCCCGACCAGCTGGACCGTCGTCCCGGAGGCGGTGTCGGCCGGGATCCAGTACCTGTCGCTGCGGTGGCCTACCGAGGACGGCTGGGTGCACTACAACGGGCTGCAACAGCTCGCCTACTTCGTGACCGTCTTCGTCGCCGCGCCACTGGCGATCCTCAGCGGCGTGCGCATGAGCGTGTACTGGCGCTCCCGCCCCGCGGCGGACCGGCTCGTCCCGATCGGGCTCGCCCGGCGGGTCCACTTCCCGGTGATGCTCTACTTCGTCGCGTTCGTCGTCCTGCACGTGACGCTGGTGCTGGCGACCGGCGCACGACGCAACCTCGACCACATGTTCGCCGCGCGCGACGACGGGAGCTGGGTCGGCCTCGTGCTGTTCCTCGTCTCCGTCGTCGTCATCGCCGGCGCGGCCGCCGCGCTGCGTCCCGTCGTCGTCGCCCCCGTGGCGCGGCGCTTCGGGACGGTCAGCGGGCGCTGACCCCCATCCCCTACGCGAAGGAGCGACCATGAACGACGCCGTCGAGATCAAGAAGGGCCTCGCCGGGGTGACGGTCGACCGCACCGCGGTCTCGTCCGTCAACGCCGCGACCAACTCGCTGCTGTACCGCGGGTACCCGGTGCAGGAGCTCGCCGCCACCGCGTCCTTCGAGGAGGTGGTGCACCTGCTGTGGCACGGCGAGCTGCCCGACGCCGAGCAGCTGGCGCGCTTCACGGCGGCCGAGCGGCGCCACCGCGCGCTCGACCCCGACCTCGTGCGGGTGCTCGACGGGCTGTCGTCCGGGGCTCACCCGATGGACGTCGTGCGTACCGCCGTCAGCATCCTCGGCACGGACGACCCGGACGCGTGGGACCACGCGCCGGACGCCGTCCTCGACAAGGCTCTCGTCCTGTACGCGAAGCTGCCCACCGTCGTCGCCCACGTGCAGCGCCGTCGCCGCGGCCTGGAGCCCGTGCCGCCGCGCGAGGACCTGGGCTACGCCGCGAACTTCCTGTGGATGTCGTTCGGCGAGGAGCCGGACGAGGTCGCGTGCCGGGCGTTCGACGTCTCGATGACCCTGTACGCGGAGCACTCGTTCAACGCGTCGACGTTCGCCGCGCGCGTCGTCACCTCGACGCTGTCCGACTACTACAGCGCGATCGTCGCGGCTGTCGGCGCGCTCAAGGGCCCGTTGCACGGCGGGGCGAACGAGGCCGTGATGCACACCTTCGCGGAGATCGGGTCCGCCGGGCGCGCGTCCGTATGGCTCGACGACGCGCTCGCGCAGAAGCGGAAGGTCATGGGCTTCGGGCACCGTGTCTACAAGCGCGGCGACTCGCGCGTGCCGACGATGAAGGCCGCGCTCGACACCCTCGTCGAGCACTACGACCGCCCCGACCTGGCCGCGCTGTACGACGCCCTGGAGGCGGAGTTCGTGGGCCGCAAGGGGATCTACCCGAACCTCGACTACCCGTCCGGCCCCGCGTACCACCTCATCGGCTTCGACACCGAGCTGTTCACCCCGATCTTCGTCGCCTCCCGCATCGCGGGCTGGACGGCGCACGTCCAGGAGCAGCTCGCCGCCAACGCGCTCATCCGTCCGCTCAGCGCCTACGACGGCGTGCCCGAGCGGCACGTCGACGGCTACGTGCCCGACGACGCCGCGCTCGCCGCCGCCGTGCGGAAGGAGGAGCGGGCGGGCTGACGCCACGCTCGAGGTAGAACACCTGTTCGAACCCGGGCTATCCTGCTCGCGTGGGAAGCAGGAGACGGGACGATGTCGGCGGGTCGCCCGGAGCGGTCGACCGGGTGCCGCTGCGCGACGCCGCCGAGGGCGCGCCGGGACGATCGCGCGACGGGGCGCACATCACGCGCCCTGAGCGTGCGATCCCCGTGCGGGCCTGGATCACCTCGCGGCAGTCCGGCGAGCAGCTCGTCGACGGCGAGGCCACCGCCTGGACCGACGCGCAGGTGCACGTGCGCTACGTCGACTCCCACGGACGGGAGGGGTTCGTCTGGCTGTGGGCGGGCGCCGTCACGCGGCGCTGAGCGGATGCGCCTCTGCCACACTCTGACGGTGCAGCTCGAGTACCGGGTGGAGGCCGACGACTATCTCGCCTTCAACCTCCATGTGATGCGGACGTCCCCCGTCTTCCGCGCGCAGGCGATGCGCCAGCGTGTCGTGGCGGCGGTCACCTCGACGGTGATCGCCATGGCCGTCGTCGGCGTCGTGACCGGGGAGTGGGCCGGCGGTGCGATCACGGGGATCGTGGCCGGCGCGGGTGCGTGGTGGACGCTGCCACGGGTCCATCACCGCCACGTCGAACGGACGCTGCGTCGGCTCGCCGCCGGCGACGGGCTCGGGCCGTCGGGCGACGTCCGTCTGACGATCGACGACGTCGGCCTGCACGAGACGCTGGCCGGGACGTCGACCACGATCGGCTGGGCCGGGGTGACACGCGTCGACGAGACCGACCACCACGCCTTCGTCTTCTCCGGCCTGCACGCGGCGATCGTCGTGCCTCGGCGGGCGGGCCGCGTGCCCGAGCTGCTCGACTCGATCAGCTCGCACGTGCGGGACGAAGGCGCGCCGGCCGCGCACTGACGGCGAGGGATGTCACCCATCTGGCAACGGATGGGGTCGTCGTGCCGTCCCATCGCGTGCGGCTGTCGAGCGGGCAGCCCGCGACCTAGCCTGAGGCTGCGACCTGTGGCGGTCGTCGCCACGTCCGCGTCGTCGAGAGGAGCGCGTCATGAGAGACGTGCGCTGCATGCTCGGCATGCACAAGTGGCTCCGGCGCCAGAACGAAGGCTCCCAGTACCTGCTCTGCGCCCGGTGCGGACGGGACCGGCCGACCGACGGGCGGGTGCCGCCGATCGGGCGGTCGGTCTGACGGCACGACACCGACTGACACCAGCCGGCGCCGTACGGCGCCCGGCTGCATCGTGCTGTGCTGCCGGAAGACGCCGAACGGCGGCCCGCTCCGAAGAGCGGGCCGCCGTTGCGGCGACGTCAGCGGGCCCTGGCGGGCCGCCGATCAGATGTCGTAGTAGAGCTCGAACTGTCGGGGGTGGAGCCCTGACCTGCGGAGGTGCCTCTGACCTGGCCGTTTGACAGATGATGAGCGATTGTGCCTGATGGCTGGTCGCATCGGGATATGTCCACTCGTATGTCCACCTGGCGCCCGTCGCTAGCGGAAATCGGACACAGCTCGTAGCCGCGCATAGTGCAGGGAATCATCACGAATCTGGCCCACGGCTGGCGGTGCCCACGGCGTAGGGCTTGCATCGGGCCATGACGAACAACGACGCCCAGGGGGCGGCCATGGTCCACGTCGGCAACGATATGCGGGACGAGTTCGAGCGCGCCGTGGAGGCGCAGGACGGGGCTGCCCTGGCAGCGCTGAGAGGGCGCCTGGCGAACTGCTCGGACATCATGCCGGGGGTGCTGTGCGACCTGCTGGACCTGCCGCCGGGGGCGACCTACGCGCAGGGCATCGAGTCGCTGGCCGTGCGGCGCGAGTCGTTCGTCGCGCTGGCCGACCAGTACGTGGATGCGCCGCTCGACGCCCAAGGCGACCTGGCCGCCCAGGTCGTCGCCCTCAGGCTCGGGGGCGACCCCATGCCGATGCCTCAGGGACTGTCGGACCGGCTGGCCGCGTCCGGCGCTCGGGGGCTGGCGTTCTGTGGGTATCAGGGCGGCACGGGCATCTTCACCTACGCCCAGGTGGCCCGGATCATAGGGCGCGCGCATTCCTGAGCCGCGCCGCTCGGGCGTCTGACAGGTGGGGCAGACGGCCGGGCGGCGCTCACTGCTCGGGCAGGTCTATGTACCGCTCCACGATCAACGGGCGCTTGAGTCGGTTCGTGAACACCACCCGGCCCAACACCAACAGCGGGCCGTAGAGGGCCGTCTCATACCGGAAGTCATCCTGGGGGTTCTGGCGGGTCACCCGGCCTTCCTCGAACCTGGGGCCGAACGAGTACTCCACCTCCTTGACCGTGCCGCCGCTGAGGGGGCCGTCGCCGTGCTGGACCAACTGGACGCTGACAGTCCACCACTTCCGGCCGTCGTCGGTGGGGCTAGTGGTGGCCGTGGCGGTGTGGGTGAGGAAGACCCCTTGCCGCTGCCGGTATTCGTTCTCGCGCAGCAGGTTCCACCGGTCGGTGGTCCAGTCCCGGTCGTCCAGCCGCCTGAGCCGCCGTTCGTCGCTGACGATGAGGCCCACCCCGACGAGAGTGACGCCGCCTGCCAGCACCCAGGCGACGGGCTTGACCCCGCCCGCCGCGAGGGCGACGGCGAGGGCTAGCAGGCTGCTGACACCGGCTGCGGCGAACCACTCTGCGACCCGGCGCGCTACGGAATCGCGGGTCGGGTCGAACGGGCGGGGATAGCGGTCCATCGTCGGATGCTAGGAGGGCGGCGCGGACCTGGCCGGTGTGTGCCCGGCATTTCACCCGGCCCCGATCTGTGGCCATCGGCCCGCCCCTGGAAGGCCCGGCTGGACTCGGCCCGAACGCTTGACTCTTCAACCTTTGCACACAGAAGTTTCGTGGCACGGGGCTGCCCGACCGGCCGCGCTCAAAAAACTTGGGGGGCCTGCGACGGCGACGGCGCGCGTCGTGACGAACCGCTGAGCGTCGGACGTTGATGCTCAGCGTGTCGCTGTGATGCATCTGCATCGGCTCCACATGCTCAGCACGACCACGCTCATGGTCGTGACCACCTCGTGCTCGGCCTCGTGCTCGGCGCTGCGGCTGAGCCCGTGACCCTCGGTCTCGTCGGGCCTGGTGGCGTGGCCCTCGCCCGGCTGCTGGTCGTGCTGCTGCTCAGCCCTGACCACGACGTGCACGCGGCGCGTCTGTGCGGGCCTGGAGCCCTGGCCCCGCCACCCCTGGGCATGGTGGGGCTGCGGGGCGCCGCAGGGGCCGGGGCGTAGCGCAGGCGGGGGGCCTGTAGGCCGGGGGTCCCTTTGCTCAGGGGTGGGGGGGTTTCTGCTGTCAGGCAGGGGGGTGCCCTCGTGGCTGAGGTGGGGGTGGTGCTCCACGACGAGGGGGTGGGGCACGGTGACCCTGGCCGACTCGCCGCCGCCAGGTGGGATTGACCCAGCCGGGGCCACCGTGGTCTAAGGGCCTACCGGACGGTAATCCGTGCGGACGGGTAGACCCTCGTCTGCACCCGGCTGGCCGCCCCACCCTGTGCGCGCACCCCAGCCTCCAGGGCGCGCACCTCGTGCTCGTCGCGGCGCTCGCGGCGCAAGGCCTCGGAGGCGAACCGGGGCACCTCCGCGACGCGCTTGACGCCGGTCTCGTCCAGTCCGAACGCCGGGGTCTCGGTCAGGCTCACCTCGCCCAGCCGCATGCCCTGGGCGCGTCGCTGGCCGACGATGGCGCCGACGCGCGGCGTGGTCATCATGGCGGTGAATCCGGCGCTGAGCCCGACCCGGCCGAGGTCCACCAGGGCCAGGGCACGGTCCTCCAGCTCGCCCTCGCTCAGCGCCAGCCAGACTTTGAGCCCCTCGTCGCGGCGTTCGATGCCGACGAGGGCGCCGCAGCGCACCCCGACCTCGTGTGCCCAGTGCACCGGGACGTCGGCCACGTCCAGGGACACCACGTCCATCTGGCCGGTGTGCGTGACGGTGTGGCCCCGGTGCTCGGACATAGCGAACGAGGGCATGGCGATGCCTGTCACGATCCTGGAACGCGGGCTGTAGGCCTCAAACACCCCGCGCGTTTCGTCTCGCCGGGCGCGGGCGGCCACCACGGCGTCGAAGCCTGCCCGGCTGGTGGTCCAGGGCACGTCAGCGATGGTGTCCGGCGCCGTCCAGCGCAGCAGTGCGGCGGCCGTCTCGTCGGCCGTGAACTGGTCGGGCAGCCCTTCCGCGAGGCGTTCCAGGTCGTCCTGGCGGACCTGCACGCGCCGATCCTCGGGCAGGTGGTCGTGCACGCCGCGCGCGAGCGCGGCCCGCTCGTCGGGGGTGGTGTGGTCGTTCATCGTCCGGTCTCCTTGCCTGCCGTCAGCTCGTCCCACTGGCGCCCCCTGGCCAGCAGCTCGTCGGTCTCGGCCAGCAACGCGCGGCGGCGCTCGGCTTGGGCCTGCTTGTCCACCTCGTCGCGCTCGGTCAGGGCGTCGTCGTCGGCGACGTAGGCGACGGCGGGGGCGCCCAGCTCCATCGGGTCGTCGGCGAGGTCGTCGTCAGCGGCGGAGGCGCCGACGTGGGAGGGCTGGCCGGGATCGGCCGACAGGTTGGGAGCTTCGCCCTCTACGTCCTCGTCGCCGTCCAGCTCGTGCAGCTCCATCACGGTGGTGACCTCCAGGCCAGCCTCGGCCGCCAGCGCTCGCGCGGCGGCCTCAACGTCGTCGTCGTTGAGGTACGGCGCCAGCTTCACCAGCGCCCGCCGTCGTGCTCCCCATCGCGTAGCGCTCATCGCGCACCGCCCTTCCTGCTCCCCGAGGATTCTCCCAGCAGACCCTCAGAAATGGCAGGTGCCGCAGGGATCATGCAGCCGTCGGCGGGGTTGGAGCATGACGCACCGATGTTGAACACCACGGGCACCCAGCACGGCAGGGCATTCGAGTCGTCAATCCAGGTGAGCCCGAGGTTCATCCAGGCATGCCGGGGGCCGGCGAAGACCGTGCCTGCGTCCAGGCCGGTCGCTTGGAGGTGGGCGTGGGCGAGGCCGTCGCCGATGAGGGTGTTCAGCACGCCGGGGAGGTCTGCGGGGTCGTAGCCCGCGATGCGGGCTGCGTCCTCCAGGTCCCACAGCGGCCAGTCGGTTGCCTCGGTGAGCCAGGCCTGCACGTATTCGGTCAGGTTGGTCGGGGGTCCGATTTCCATTCGTGGAGCTCCATTCGAGTCGTGAGGTTGAGCGGGGCTGACGGCACCTGGTCTCTCTGTCGGTGCCGACGTTTGCGCAGGTCGCGCCGACACCGGGTCTGTCTGGTTGCGTAGGGGAGAAATAAGGGGCGCTCGCGCGCGAGCTGCGTAAGGGGTGTTCCCGACACCTCCGGTTTGGGGGCGCGGGGTGTGGCCGGTCATGGCGGGCCGCCAGAGTCGTGGGCGGGGGCGAGCACTGTTGGGTCGATGCTGGGCAGCAGCTCGTAGACCTTGGCCTCTTTCGGGGTGAAGCTCAGCGGGTCGTGCCGCACGTTGGGGTCGGCGACGAGGTAGACCAGTCGGAGCATCTGGGCTTTCTCGCACTCGCGGCGCACGGACGTCTGCGGCAAGTTGAGCTGCCTGCTCAGCTCTACCGTGGACATCGGCCCCCCGGTGCGGGCCATGGCCTCCAGGACGGCGAGGCGCTGCGGGGGCATGGAGTCCCGCGCCACCCGTAGGCCGAGGCGCAGCGCCTCGGTGCGCCCCATGCCGATGGCGATGGCGCCCCGCACGATCTGGGCCACCTGCTTGGCGAACCTCGTGGGCGACTCGGGCGCGCTCGCTGAGACGGGATCGCCGCGCCCATCGGTGCTGACATGTGTGCGGGCGCGGGTCACGAGGTCGGCTGCAGAGAGAATCTTGAGCTGCTCGTCGCGGGTGAGGGTGGGGGGCGTGCTGGTCGTCGCCCCCGCGATGGCGCCGCCGAACGCGGCGGCCAGCTCGGCGCGCATGGTCGTCTCGCCCCCGAGCCCGTCGAGCGCGGACATCCCGGCGTCGATCCTCTGGGTTGCCTCGCTGGAGTCCACGCGCACGATGGCGAACCTGTCGCCCATCTGGGCGATGACGGAATAGTGCTCGTCCCACGCCGAGGTCACCGCGCCGATGACGGCGATGCGGCCCTCCCACCCCAGTTCCTCGCCGCCGCTGGCCCCCACGGGGCGCACCCATCGGCCGTCGGCTATCTCGCGCATCGCGGCGAGCACCTCGCCGCGCTTCTCCCGGTGCATCGACAAGATCGACGTCATGTCCTTGAGTGCCAGGACGCCGCGCGCCCCCATCGCGCGGAGCAGCCCGCCGGTGGCGTCCTTGGACCTGTCGCGCTTCTGAGTGCCGGACAACAGGGCCGCCTCGCCGGACAGCGTGGACACGACGTGCGCGCCCGCCCCCGTGGTGGATGAGACAACCTCGGTCTTGGCGTTGCCCGAGCCGGACAGCACCAGCAGCCAGACGGGATCGCCGTCCATCCGTTCGACGGCCACGACGGCCAGCGCCGCCCGCAGGGCGTCCAGGTCGAACGTCGATCCGAGCCAGCGCCGGAACACAGCCTCCGCGTCGGCGAGCGCCAGCGGCGCGGGGGCGTCGTCTACGTGCTCGCGCTCCCGGTCGGTGTCGAGCTTGGCGGCCGGGGCGTCGTCGGTCACGCTGAGGTTGGCCAGCAGCTCGTCGTCCGAGCTGCCGTAGCCCGCCGCCCGCAGCGCCGACGCGGCGGCCCCAAAGTCGCCGCCGTGCTCGTAGTGCGCATAGACCGCGAACCGGTCCAGGGTGCCGTCGGTGGGCAGCTCGGCCACCGAGGTGGAGAACACCTTCAGCCGGTCCGTCGCGCCGTTCACGATGGCGCTGTGCCCCTCGGCAGGCTGCTTGCCCGGCCGCGTCCACAGCGCCCCGCCCGGCGTCTGCCCGCACGCCTGCCACCCGTAGGGCTCGAGAACGTCCGGCCAGGACGTCCGGGCGTTGAAGTCGTCGCCGGGCCGCGTCGAGAGCGTCGCGCCCGAGGCGGTCGGCGGCGGGCCGCCGCGCGGCGGTCCAGGCTCACGGGGAACCGTCTCGTCCAGGACGTCGTGCACGACCCGGTGCAGGCCTGCCCGCTCGGCGGCCGTGATGGTGGCGATGGTGTCGGGGCCTCCGGCCATCCGGTCCCACGACCCCCCGGACGGGTGGCACGTCCCGTTCGATGGCCAGGCGACCGCGTATCCGCCCTCCCCGCGCGTCTCGGCGAGCACCTTGGGTACGTCGTGGACGGTCAGCGTCTCCAGGTGCCCGAGCGCCCGGCGGGTCTTGTCCTGGTCCCAGCCCGCCCGGCCGATCCGGTCACGTTCCTGGGCGACGTGCTCGGCCAGCTCGGCAGGCGTCGCTGGGCGCTGAGCGATGCGGTAGTTGGGCGCCACCTCGCCGTCGGCCAGGCGGTAGCGCAGATGCATGCCGCCCGAGGGCGACAGCTCCGACCAGCCGACCACGATCCGCTCCCACACCTCGGCCAGCTCGGCGTCGTGCATGGCGGCGACGACGTGGGCCAGCCGGTCCATGACGCGGCCCTCGAACTCCAGCAGCTCGCAGTACCCAGACACCGCCCCGCTGACGATGCCTAGCCCGCGCGCCGGGTCCGCGTGGTCGGCGCGCACCTCGGCCTCAGTCGGCAGGTGGTCTTGGCGCTCGGTCCACTTCACGGCCGGGGCTTTTGACCCGTCCGCACGGATGGGCACGGTGGAGAATCCGGCCGCGTTGAGCTCCAGGGCGACGTCCAGGACGGGGGGCCGGGGACCCGTGGCCGTCGCCGATGTGGCCTCGCTCGCGGTCATCCTGACGCACCTCCGAGAATCTGGGTCAGACGCTCGGCGGGCGCGAACACGAACGTCGTGGAGTAGGCCACGCGCACGGCGTGGCGCGTGGACCGGGCGTGGCTCGCGGCGCCCCCGGTGTTGTCGGTGACGAGGCCGCAGCCGAGGCACACCGCGCGCACGGAACGCTCCAGGGTGATGCGCTGCATGCCACCCGCGCGCGGCCCGTCGATGCCGTCGGGGTCGTAGTGCTCGGGCTCGTCTCGCTTGATGCGGGGAAGGTTCACGACGCACCCCCAGCCCGGCGCGGCCCGGTCGGCGGCCCGTAGGCGTCAGGGCCGCTGTGCGCCGCCGTGCAGCCCCGTGCGTGCCTGTAGACGCCCGCCGCGCTGGCGATGCCCTGGCGGGCGGCCAGTCGGCGGTCGGCGCGGTTCATGGCCTCGGGCCGCGCCCCGCAGTAGGGGCACGCCCGCGCGCCGCCAGGGCGCAGGATCGCTTCCTCCAGGGCTGTGCGCGGCCGGGTCGCCTCGGTAGCCTGGACACGACTAGTCCGGCTGCCTCGGCGGGTGACGTTCTGGTCTTCGGCCCCCGGCGTTCGCGCGCCGGGGGCTTCCTCATGCCTCATCGACGGCCACCGTCGCGCTGTGCCCTGATCCAGCGCGTGACGTCGGAACGGTCGTAGGCCACGCGGCGGCCGATCAGGAACGACTTGGGACCGCCCTCGCCCAGGCGTCGCCAGTGGCGCAACGTCGCCAGGGGGATGCCCAGCTCGTCGGCAAGCTCTTCGATCCAGTAGTAGGTGCGCACTGGGGTTGTGGTGCTCAAAACGCCTCCAGGTTGTGTGCATGATGGCCATGTGTTGTTACCTGCGGCCATCGTTGACACGTGACGGATGTTGCGTCAACGCCTGGGGAGGATCAATACTCTGACACGTGACTACTAGAGACGATGAAGAACGACCGACGACGAAACGCATCCCGCCTGAGGTCGTGGCCATGGGGCGGCGCGTACGGCTGGCGCGCGAGAGTAAGGAGCTCAGCCAGCGGTTCGTTGCGCGGCGCCTGGCTGACCGGCTGGGGCAGACGTTCGCTCAACAGCAGATGCACCGGGTCGAGACGGGAGCTCGTGAGCTCACGGCACGAGAACTCGTCCACCTGGCCGACGTGCTCCAGGTTGACGTGGACGTACTACTGGCACCTGGGGGTGAAGCTGGTCTGCTCTTCGATGTCCAGGCCGCCGACCGGGAGGTGCTGGCATGCCGAGGGAGTCTCATCGATGACGCCGAGCGATTGGGCAAGGCCGAGGGGCGCCTGTCCGAGGCGCTGGACCGCTACGCCGAGGCCGACCCGGAAATGGATCTGTCGGCACAACGAGAGAGGGCGCGCGAGGCGCGAGCGGTCGCCGCCGAGCTGGCCGCCGTCCTGAGGAAGGAACTGGCATGAGCGCGGGCAGTCTGCCTCCGGGCGTCTCCGACGAGGGCAACGGGCGCTACCGGGTCCGGGTCTACAACCCCTCCACGCGCGCCTACATCCAGCGCCGCGTCGTCGGGCTGCGGGAGGCACGCCGCGTCCAGGCCGAGCTGCGGGCCGACGTCGCCAAGGCCGACAACGGCCGTCGGCGGGGGCGTGCGCCGACGGTTGAGGCGTTCGGGGAATCCTGGCGCACAGAGCTGCGGCACGGCCCGCTCACGGCGGCCGACGTCGCCGCGACACTACGGCTTCACGTCTACCCAGGGCTAGGCCATCTACGGGTGGACGAGGTGACGCACCGCGACGCTATGGGCTTCATGCGCCGCCTGGAGCAGACGGACCTGGCCCCCAGCACCCAGGGGAAGGTTGATTCCCAGGTGCGTGCCCTCTTCAGCGCCGTCGTGGCCGATGGCTGGCGAGACCTGAGCCCGTTCGCCCGCGTGAGCCGGGTCCGACTGAGCCGCGCGCAGACGCGCCGCCAGGATGAGCACGTGCCGAGCGCGACCGAGGCGCTGCATCTTGCCGACCTCGCGCGCGACGAGGGGCGCCTGGACGTCTGGGCGTTCATCCGGCTGGCCGTCGGCACGGGGCTGCGGGGCGGCGAGCTCGTCGGCCTCTCGGTCGATGAGCTCGATTACCCGCAGCCGACCCGCCTAGAGGTGACGCACCAGCTCCAGCGGCGTGCCGGGGGAGGCTTCTATCTGTGTCCGCCCAAGACCGAGGCCGGGCTACGGACGGTGCCCCTCGCGCCTGCCGTGGCGGAAACGCTTGCAATCCTCACCGCGCAGCGCTCGCCCCACGAGGTGACCCTGCCCTGGGTGGAGCGGGGGACCGAGCGCGGCGAGCGGACGGTAGGGCTGCTGCTCTCCGGGCGGTACGGCCCCGCGCCTGTGCACGAGTCGGTCATGGCGCGAGCTGTACGTGCGCTCGCTGAGCGCGCGGGGCTGCCGGGGAGGGTCACGGCGCACAGCCTGCGGAAGACCTACACCACGATCCTGGGCGACGCCGGGGTGCCGTTGAAGGTCATCGACACCGTGACCGGTCACGAGTCGTCGGGTCTGACGCTGGGGGTCTACACCACGGCGACGGCCGAGGGCGTAGAGCGGGCTCGGCAGGCAGTGCAGAACGCCCTCACGACGGCCGATTCCGAGAATTCGGTTCGGGCGTCGTGAGGGCGTTCGCTGAGGCGGATATGTCCACCCGTATGTCCACCTGGGCCAGGAAAACGCTCTGACCTGGGGCTACGACTCAGATGTCGTAGTAGAGCTCGAACTCGTGGGGGTGCGGGCGCAGGCGGATCGGGTCGATCTCGTTGCTGCGCTTGTAGTCGATCCAGGTGGCGATGAGGTCCTCGGAGAAGACGTCGCCCTGCGTGAGGAACTCGTGGTCGCGCTCGAGGTTGTCGAGGGCCTCCTCGAGGGACGCGGGCACCTGGGCGATCTGCGCGTGCTCCTCGGGGGGCAGCTCGTACAGGTCCTTGTCGATCGGCGCCGGCGGCTCGATGCGGTTCTTGATGCCGTCGATGCCCGCGAGGAGCTGCGCGGCGAACGCGAGGTACGGGTTGGCCGTCGGGTCCGGCACGCGGAACTCGACGCGCTTGGCCTTCGGCGAGGAGCCGGTCACCGGGATGCGGATGCACGCGGAGCGGTTGCGGGCCGAGTAGACCAGGTTGACCGGGGCCTCGTAGCCGGGCACCAGGCGGCGGTAGGAGTTCACCGACGGGTTGGTGAAGGCCAGCAGCGACGGCGCGTGCTTGAGGAGGCCGCCGATGTACCAGCGGGCCGTGTCGGACAGGCCGCCGTAGCCCTTCTCGTCGTAGAACAGCGGCTCGCCGTTCAGCCACAGCGACTGGTGCGAGTGCATGCCCGAGCCGTTGTCGCCGAAGATCGGCTTCGGCATGAAGGTGACCGACTTGCCGTGCTGCCACGCGACGTTCTTGACGACGTACTTGAACTTCATCAGGTCGTCGGCCGAGTGCATCAGCGTGTTGAACTTGTAGTTGATCTCCTGCTGGCCGGCGGTGCCCACCTCGTGGTGCGCGCGCTCGACGTCCAGCCCGACCTCGGCGAGCACGGCGCAGATCTCGTCGCGCAGGTCGGCGAACTGGTCGTTGGGGGAGACGGGGAAGTAGCCGCCCTTGTAGCGGGTCTTGTACCCGAGGTTGCCGCCCTCCTCCTCGCGCCCCGTGTTCCAGGCGGCCTCGACGGAGTCCAGGCTGTAGAAGCTCTCGTGCTGGTTCGTCGAGAAGCGGACGTCGTCGAAGACGTAGAACTCGGCCTCGGGGGCGAAGAACGCCGTGTCCGCGATGCCGGTCGACTTCAGGTACGCCTCGGCCTTGGCGGCGATCGTGCGCGGGTCGCGGGCGTACGGCTCGTCCGTGAACGGGTCCACGATGGAGAAGTTGACGATGAGCGTCTTGCGCTTGCGGAACGGGTCCAGGTAGGCCGTGGTGACGTCCGGCACGAGCTTCATGTCGGACTCGTGGATCGCCTGGAAGCCGCGGATCGACGAGCCGTCGAACATGAGGCCCTCGGTGAAGGAGGACTCGTCGAACTGTCCGACGGGGATGTTGAAGTGCTGCATCACGCCCGGCAGGTCGATGAAGCGGACGTCGATGAACTCCACCCCCTCGCGACGGGTGAAGGCGATGGCCTCCTCGGCGTTCGTGAACATGCATGCACTCCTTGCCTGGATGGTGCCGTTCGGTCGTGGCCGCCGGACGGTTCCGAAGGACGGGTGCGGCGGGCTCGTGCTCACCGCTCGACGACCACGACCGTAGGGCGGCGGCGTTTCTCCGGCATGGCGCCATTGTTTCGAACACGTTACGGCGGTCGCGCCCGGAGCGCCGCGTAGCCTTGACGCATGGCATCGCGGGAGGACATGGGTTCGTGGCTCGAGGGCGGACGCCGGGAGGACGCCGGACCCGCCGGAGGGCTCGGCCTCCCCGAGACCGGACCCGGCTCGCTCGCCCGGCTCGGGCGCCGGGCCGTGGCCCTCGTCGTCGACTGGGCGGTGGCGACGCTGATCGCCTACCTGGTGACGAGCCCGGCGTCCTTCGCGGAGCTCAACTCCTGGGTGACGCTCAGCGTCTTCGCCCTCGAGAACCTGCTGCTGGTGAGCACCGTCGGCTTCACGATCGGCCACCGGCTGCTGGGCATGCAGGTGCGCACCCTCGGCGCCCCCGACGTCGCCCCCGGGTTCGCCCGCGGCGCGGTCCGCACGCTGCTGCTGTGCCTCGTGATCCCCGCCGTCGTGTGGGACCGCGACGGCCGAGGCCTGCACGACCGCGCCGCCGGCACGGGCCTCGTACGGCGCTGACGACGACGGCGAAGGGGCCGGGTCGCGCGCGGCGACCCGGCCCCTGCCGGTGTTCGGGCTGGCTCAGCGGCCCCGCAGACCCTTACGGTCCGGGCGCGCCTTCATCGGGTCGACGCCCTTGGGGATCGGCAGACGGGCACCGCCGAGCGCCTTGAGCCGCTTCTTGACCTGGTCGGCCTCGGGCTTGGTGAGGGTGCGCTTGAGCTTCTGCACCTTCTTGGCGACCTTGGGGAGCGGGACCTGCCCCTCCTCGTTGCCGACCTGGATGAGGGTGATCGGCACGTTCGGCAGCACGCGCGCCGTCTTGCGACGCTCGTCCTCGAGGAGGCGCTGCACCCGGTGCGACGGGCCCTCGGAGACGAGGACGACGCCCGGGCGGCCGACGCCGCGGAACACGAAGTCCTGGGTGCGCGGGTTGATCGCGACCGGCTCGTCCGCGAACTCCCACCCGCCGCGGACGGTGCCGAGGGCGGCGCGGGCGGCCCCGGGCTGGCCCTCGATCTGCGTGTACGCGGCCTTCTCGGCCTTGCGTGTCAGGACGAACATCGCGCCGAGCGCCGCGAACGGGACGCCGAGGACGACGATGTACAGGATCTGGAAGCCGGTGGGCAGGTCGAGCAGCAGCACGATCGCGGCGATCACCGCGAGGATCCCGACGAACACGCCGAGGATCAGCCACGTCACCGTGGGGTCCTGCTTGCGCGTCATCTGGTACGCGGCCCACACCTGGTGGTACCAGCGCTGCTTCTTGGGCTTCTTCTGCTTGCCGGTGGCGTCAGCGGGCGCGCCGGCGTCGGACTTGGTGCGGGCCATGGTCGTCAAGTCTAGTGGGCTCGCGGCGCAAGCAGGCTCGCGGCCTCCTGGCGCGAGGTCGTCGGCTCCGCGAGGTGCGACAGCGACGCCGGGATGGGCAGGCCGCGGCGCGTCATCGCCTGGCCCCACAGGCGGCCCGCGCGGTACGACGAACGCACCAGCGGCCCGGCCATGACGCCCAGGAAGCCCATCTCCTCGGCCGCCTCGGAGAGCTCGACGAACTCCTCCGGGCGCACCCAGCGGTCCACCGGGTGGTGACGCAGCGACGGGCGCAGGTACTGCGTGATCGTCACGAGGTCGCAGCCGGCGTCGTGCAGGTCCTGCAGCGCGTCGCGGGCCTCGTCGATCGTCTCGCCCATGCCGAGGATGAGGTTCGACTTGGTGACCAGGCCGGCCTCGCGCGCCCGGGTGAGCACGGACAGCGAGCGCTCGTAGCGGAACGCGGGGCGGATCTGCTTGAAGATGCGCGGCACCGTCTCGACGTTGTGCGCCATGACCTCGGGCCGCGACTCGTTGACGACGTCGAGCAGCTCGGGGATGGCGTTGAAGTCGGGGATGAGCAGCTCGACGCCCGTGCCGGGGTTGAGCGCGTGGATCTGGCGCACGGTCTCCGCGTACAGCCAGGCGCCGCCGTCGGCCAGGTCGTCGCGCGCGACACCGGTGATCGTCGAGTACTTCAGGCCCATGGTCCGCACGGACTCGGCGACGCGGCGAGGCTCGTCGGCGTCGAAGTCGGCCGGCTTGCCCGTGTCGATCTGGCAGAAGTCGCAGCGGCGGGTGCACTGGTCACCGCCGATGAGGAACGTGGCCTCGCGGTCCTCCCAGCACTCGAAGATGTTGGGACAGCCCGCCTCCTCGCACACCGTGTGCAGGCCCTCGCCCTTGACCAGGCCCTTGAGCTCCCGGTACTCGGGGCCCATCGTGGCCTTCGTCTTGATCCACTCGGGCTTCTTCTCGATGGGGGTGGCGGCGTTCCGGGCCTCGATGCGCAGCATGCGGCGGCCCTCGGGTGCGATCGTCACGGGTGTCTCCCGGTCGTCGTCGAGCAGGTGGACGTCGGGCGGGCGGAGCCTGTGCGGACCCTGACCGCCGGACCTGGTCAGACTACGGGAGCGCCGCGTCGTGGCGCCGCGACCTGCTCACCGTGTGGACGTGACCTCAGCAACACCCGCTGCGGTGACCGTCGGCGTGGGCGCCGCCCGCAGGGGGCCGAGATGGCGGGCCAGGGCGTCGAGGAGCGGGGCGCGGACGTCGTCGAGGGTGACGCGGCGACCGGCCTCGATCGACAGCGAGGTGACGTCGGCGTCCGTGATGCCGCACGGCACGATGCTGTCGAACCGGCTCAGGTCGGCGTCGCAGTTGAGGGCGATGCCGTGCATCGTCACGCCCTTGGCGGTGCGCACCCCGATGGCGCAGACCTTGCGCTCGAGCCTGTCGCCGTCCGCGGCGAACCAGACCCCGGTGCGGTCCTCGACCCGGATCGTCGCGAGGCCGAAGCCGGCGCAGACCTCCATGACGGCCTCCTCGAGCGCGCGCACGTAGGCGACGACGTCGATGGGCTCGGCGAGGCGCAGGATCGGGTAGACCACCTGCTGGCCGGGGCCGTGCCACGTGATCTTGCCGCCCCGGTCGACGTCGACGACGGGGGTGCCGTCGGTGGGTCGCTCGTCGCGGTGCGTGCGCCGCCCGGCCGTGTAGACGTCGGGGTGCTCCACGACGATCAGCGTGTCGGGGCGGTCGCCGGCGACGACGTCGGCGTGCACGCGGCGCTGGAGCTCCCACGCCTCGTGGTAGTCGGTCAGTCCGGGCAGCGTCATCACGTCCACCCGGCCGAGGCTAGCCCTCCTACGCACGGTCAGTCGTCGGCGTCGCGCTGCGCGCGGACGAGGGTGACGAGGATCTCACGCAGGCGCGCGACGTCGTCGTCGCCGAGGCCTCGCGCGGTGAGGTCCTCCGCGGGCTGGAGCCGGCCGGCCTGGGCGGCCGCGCGGCGCCCGGCGTCGGTGACCGTGACGACGCGACGGCGCCGGTCGCGGGGGTCGTCGCCGCGGGTGACGTACCCGGCGCGCTCGAGCCGCGCGACGACGCGGCTCATCGTCTGCTCGGTGACGCCGTTGAGCGAGGCGAGCTCGCGCTGCGTCCGCGGCCCGGCGAACAGGTGCAGCAGCACGGGGAAGCCCGCGTGGTTGAGGTCCCAGCCCGCGAGGTGCGCATTCCAGTCGTGCTCGATGCGGCGAACGACGGTGAAGAGCAGGCGTCCGGTCGGCCAGTCGCCCGGGTCGTCGCTGGTGGGGTCGACGGCGTCGGGCCAGGCGTGGGGATCGGTGCCGTGCGCGTCGGCGTGCTGCACTTGCGTCCTCCCAGGGTCGCACCCAGAATACTCAGCATGCTGAGCAATAGCCCGCGGGGCAATCGGGGTCGAGGTCTGCTGCGGGGCCTCGTCATTCTGGCAGCGATCGGTGTGTGGCTCGCGATCGGCGCGCTCGGCGGCCAGGCACAGGGCAGCCTGAGCAGCGTCCAGACCAACGACGACGCGGCGTTCCTGCCCGCGAGCGCCGAGTCCACGCAGGCCGCGGAGCTCGCCGAGGAGTTCACCGACTCCGAGACGCTTCCCGCCCTGGTCGTCGCCGAGACCTCGGACGGGTCCGAGCTGACGCGCGAGCAGCTCGCCGACGTCCAGGCCTTCGCCGACTCGATCGCCGACGCCCCGCTCGAGGGGACCTCCGGCGACGAGCCGCGCACCGTGGGCGACCTGAGCGTCGCCGACCCGGTCGTGGTGCCGTCCGAGGACGGGCAGGCCGCGCTCGTCGTCGTCTCGCTCGACGCCGCCCAGGCCTCCGAGGACCTCGGTACCGACGAGACGAGCGGTTCCGAGCTCGCGGTGTCGGCCCTCCGGGCGCTGGTCGCCGCGGACGCCTCCGACGGCGGCCTCGCCGGGACCGGCCTCGACGCCTGGGTCACGGGTCCCGCGGGCTTCGTCGCGGACCTGGTGAGCGCGTTCGGCGCGATCGACACCGTGCTGCTGCTCGTGGCGCTCGGCGCGGTCCTGGTGATCCTCGCGCTCGTCTACCGCTCGCCCGTCCTACCGTTCGTCGTGATCTTCACGGCGGTGCTGGCCCTGTGCCTCGCGGGGCTGGTCGTCTACCACCTCGCCGCGAACGACGTCCTGACGCTGAACGGCCAGTCGCAGGGGATCCTGTCGATCCTCGTCGTGGGTGCCTCCGTGGACTACGCCCTGCTCCTGGTGGCGCGGTACCGCGAGGAGCTGCGGGCCACCGCCTCCCCGTACACCGCGATGCGCCGCGCGGTCCGGGCCTCGATCGAGCCGATCGCGGCCAGCGCGGGCACGGTGATCGTCGGGCTGCTGTGCCTCCTGCTGTCCGACCTGTCCTCGAACCGCAGCCTGGGGCCGGTCGCCGCGATCGGCATCGTCGCCGCGTTCCTGTCGGCGATGACGCTCCTGCCCGCCATGCTGCTCGTCGGCGGGCGCCGGGCGCGGTGGGTCTTCTGGCCCCGTGTGCCGCACGCGCTCGGCCGGCACTCCGACGCGCCCGACGCCCCGGAGCCCGTCGACCCGACCTCGGACGCCCCGGCCGCCGCGAGCACCGCGAGCGCTGCGGACGCCGACGACACGCACGTGGACGTCGCCGGGCACGGCGTCTGGTCGCGCGTCGCCGGCTTCGTCGGGCGGCACGACCGCGTGGTGTGGGCCGTGACCGCCGTCGTCCTCGCGGCCGGCGCCGCGTTCGTGCCCACGCTGGACGCCAACGGCACGGGCGACTCGGAGGTGTTCCTCACGCAGGTCGACTCGGTCGACGGCGAGGAAGCCCTCACCCGTCACTTCGAGGGGGTGTCCGCGCAGCCGGCGATCGTCATCGCGCCCGAGGCCGACGCCGACGCCGTCGTGGAGGCGGCCGAGGGTTCCGACGGGATCACGGCGGCGACCGTCGTCACCGACCAGCCGGCCACCGCACCGGGGATGCCGGCCGAGGGCGACCCGCTCGTCGTCGACGGGCAGGTGCGCGTCGACGTCACCACGGAGGCGCCGTCCGACAGCCAGGCGGCGGTCGAGGCGGTGGCCGACCTGCGCACCGCGGTGCACGACGTCAGCCCGGACGCGCTGGTGGGCGGCGCGGCCGCCGAGCGGCTCGACACGCAGCTCGCGGGCCAGCACGACCTGCGCGTGATCGTGCCGGTGGTGCTCGGCGTGATCCTCCTGATCCTCGTGCTCCTGCTCCGGTCGGTGCTGGCCGCCGTGCTGCTCATGGCCGCGAACGTGCTGTCGTTCGGGTTCGCGCTCGGCGTCTCGGCCGTCGTGTTCAACCACGTGCTCGACTTCCCGGGCGCCGACCCGGCCGTGCCGCTGTACGCCTTCTGCTTCCTCGTGGCGCTCGGGGTGGACTACTCGATCTTCCTCATGACGCGCGTGCGCGAGGAGAGCCTCCAGGTGGGAACACGCCGCGGGGTGCTGCGCGGGCTGGCGGTCACAGGCTCGGTCATCACCTCGGCGGGCGTGGTGCTCGCCGCGACGTTCGCGGCCCTGGGCGTCATCCCGCTGCTGTTCCTCGCCCAGCTCGCCGTCATCGTCGCGTTCGGCGTGCTCGTCGACACGCTGGTGGTGCGCAGCCTGCTCGTGCCGGCGCTCGTGCACGACGTCGGGGACCGCGTCTGGTGGCCGTCGCGGCTGGGCCGCGGGCAGCGCGCCCCCGAGCGCGCCGTCACCCCGTCGAGTCGATGAGCTCCAGGAGGGCGCGGGCCGCGTCGCGGATGTCGTCGTGGTCGTACTGGCCGGCCCGGCTCTCCAGCGACACCACCGCGCACCGGTGGACCTTCGCCAGGTCGCCGTAGGGGAACGACACCGCCTGCTTCGTCTCGGGGTTCTCGTCGTCGTCCACGCCGAGGTGCCAGTGCCGGAACTCGGTCCAGCCCTCGCGGTCGAGGAAGCGGTTCTCCGCGTCGGTGCCCGGGGCGTGCTCGCTCCAGTCGTCGCGCTCGTCGCGCACCACCTTGCCCTCGCGTACCAGGGCGCGGGCCTGCTCCAGGCCTGGCTGGTTCAGTCGCGTCGCCATGTCGTGGCTCCCTCCGCTCGACTCCGGTCTCGACTCCGGTCTCGACACCGGTCTCGACACCGGTCTCGACACCGGTGCCCCCCGCCCGCGCGGGTCCTTCTCCCGGTGTAGGCGAGGTGCCCGATGCCCACAACCGGCCGGCGACCGACAGATCGTCGTGCCCGCCGTCGTGCCCGCGCGTGGTGGCGCGCCGGTGCGGTGCGCGGGCGTCCCGGACGGCGTCGGGCACGATGGGTGACATGGTCACGGACGAGGCACCAGCGACGGGCGCGACCGACGAGCGAACGGCGGCCCCGCCGCTGCGCCTGGCGATCGTCGGGTACGGCGGGGCGGGCCGGGAGATCCACGCCCGGCTCGCGGCGGAGGCGGGGCTGCGGGTGACGGCGGTCGTGACGCGCGACCCCGGCCGACGCAACCAGGCGGCGGGGGACTGGCCGGGCGCCCGCCTGCTGCCGGACCTCGACCAGGTGATCGCCGCGCGCCGCTCCTACGACCTCGTCGTGCTGGCGAGCCCCACCACCCTGCACGCCGAGCACGCCGCCGCCCTCGCCCGTGCCGAGATCCCGTTCGTGCTCGACAAGCCGATCGGCCTCGACGCGCACCAGGCCCGCGCGGTCGTGGAGGAGGCGGCCGCCACCGGCACACCCTTCACCGTGTTCCAGAACCGGCGCTGGGACCCGGAGCAGCTCACCCTCGCGCGCCTGCTGGACGACGGCGAGCTGGGTGACGTGCACACGTTCGAGCGGCGTTGGGAGCGCTGGCGCCCCGTCCCGCGGCAGCGCTGGAAGGAGAACGACCCGGTGGGCGGCGGCCTCCTGCTCGACCTGGGCCCGCACCTGGTCGACTCGGCGACGCAGCTGTTCGGCAAGGTGGAGTCCGTCTGGGCGCAGACCCGCAAGCTCACCACCCCCACCGAGGACGACGTCTTCCTGGTGCTCCAGCACGAGGCCGGCGGCGGTAGGGCGGCGAGCCCGCTCGGGGTCGTGTCGCGGCTCTGGGCGGGGTCCGTCGTCGGCGCCCCCGGGCCGCGCACCCGCGTGCTCGGGTCGGCCGGCGCCTACCTGGTGACCACCTTCGAGCAGGACGCCTCGCCCCTCGAGGTGCTGGACGACGACGCGCCCGACGGGTCGGTCGGCTGGATCACGCGAGGCCGCGACCGGCGGGCCGTCCCGGCGGCGCCGGGCGGGCACGCGGACTTCTACCGCGCGCTGGGGCCGTGGCTGCGCGGGGACGAGCCCGCACCCGTCGACCCGGCCGACGCCGTCCGCACCGCCGAGGTGCTCGACGCCGCCCGGGTGTCCGCGCGCGAGGGTCGTCGCGTCGCCCTCTGACGGCGCCTGTGGATGACGGCGACGCGGGGCCGCCGCGAGGGTGTTCGATGGCTCCGTGCCGACCCAGACGCTGACGATCCCGACCGACGCCGGCGCGCGAGACGCCCTCCTGGGGCGGGTGCGCACCCTCACGACGCTGCGCCACCCGTGCGTGGAGCCCGTGCTCGCGGGGGAGGTGCGCGACGACGGTGCGCTCCTGCTGCGGCGCGGTGGCGGGGCGACGGACCTGCCGACGGTGCTCGCCGTCCGCGGCCGCCTGACGTCGCGGGAGGCGGCGGGGGTGCTCGTCGCCGTCGCGCGCGGGCTCGCCGCGCTGCACAGCGCCGGGCTCCGGCAGGGGAGCGTCCGCGCGCAGGACGTCGTGCTCGACCCCGGCGGGAACGCGCTCCTGCGCCCGCGGGCTGACGCGGACCGGGACGATGCCGCGGGCGTCGGGGCCGGGCAGGTCGACGTCGACCCCGTGGACGCCGAGGCGGCGGACGTGCACGCGCTGGCGACCCTCGTCGCCGAGCTGCTCGGCGACCGCCGCGACGACGACGCGACGGCGCTGCGGGCCGTCCTGGCCCCGGCGTCGGCACCGGACCCGCACGTCCGGCCCGAGGCGGGCACCCTCGCGGCCCAGGCCGACGCCGCGGTGCCCGCCGAGCCCGTGCGCCTGCCCGAGCCCGCCGCGCTCGCGGCGGCCTCGCTCGGCCGGCGTCCGACCGCGCCCGGGACGGCACCGGAGGCCGGGCGCGGGGCGGTCTCTCCGGCGCGGCGCCGGGCGGTCCGGCGCGCCGACGGCCGGCGGGTCGGTCGGACGCCGAGCCGGTCGTCCCGCCGGACGTCGGCTCCCCGGGCCGGCGGCGTCCCCCGGCGGGTGCTCGGCGTCGTGGGAGCGGCCGCGGTCGTGGTGGTCCTGGCGGCGGTCGCGCTCCAGGTGCACGACGCCGGCGACATGCCGGGCCCCGGTGCGGCGCCGAGTGGCGCCGCCCGGGTGGGCGAGGTGGTCGAGAGCGCGGGGGAGAGCGCCGGAGGAGACGTGGGGCGACCGGAGACCGACCCGGGGAGGGACGCGTCGTCGCCGCCGGACAGGTCCCACGGCGCGACGCAGGACCCGACGCACGACCGCGCCGACCCCGGGGCTGCGGCCGCCGAGCTCACCCGGCGGAGGGTCGCGCTGCTCGCCGGCGAGATCACCGACCCCGCGGGGCTGGCGCTCGTGGACGTGCCCGGATCGCCGGCGCACGAGGCCGACGCCGCGCTGCTCGAGGACGCCGCGCAGGCCGGCACCCGCGTGCGCGGCGCGGAGGCGAGGGTCGAGGACGCGCGCCCGGCCGGGACGGGCGACGGGGGATCGGACGTGGAGCAGGACGACGGCGCTGCTGGCGGTGCGGCGGACGGTGCGGCAGAAGGTGCGACCGGCCGAGGGGCGGACGTCGAGGTCCGGTACGCCGTGACCGCGCACGAGCAGGTGGCTGCGGACGGCACCGTGACCGCCGTCCCCGCGACCGACGTGCGCACCGCGACGTTGCGGCTCGCCTGGACCGCCGACGGCTGGCGGGTCGCCGAGGTCTCCTGAGGGGACGCAGGACGACGAAGGGCGTCCCGGCCGCGGCCGGGACGCCCTTCGTCGGTCAGGGACGGGGCGAGGTCAGAGACCGACCTCGGCCTCGAACGCGCCCTCCTCGATGCGTGCCTTGATGGCGGTGAGGAAGCGCGCGGCGTCCGCACCGTCGACCAGGCGGTGGTCGTAGGAGAGGAACAGGTAGGCGAACTGGCGGATGGCGATGGTCTCCTCGCCGTCCGGGCCCGTCACGACGGCCGGCTTCTTGGTGATCGTGCCGGTGCCGAGGATCGCGACCTGACCGCCGGGAACGATCGGCGTGTCGATGAGCGCGCCGCCCGAGCCGGTGTTCGTGATCGTGAACGTGGCGCCGGACAGCTCGTCCGGGCCGACCTTGTTCGCCCGCGTGCGAGCGCCCAGGTCGCCGATCTGCCGGGCGACGCCCGCCAGGTTGAGGTCGCCGGCGTTCTTGATGACCGGGACCACCAGGCCGCGCTCGGTGTCGACGGCGATGCCGACGTTCTCCGCGGGGTGGTAGGTGATCTCGCCCTTGTCCTGGTCGATCGACGCGTTGATCTTCGGGTACGCCTTGAGCGCCTCGACCGCGGCCAGCGTGTAGAACGGCAGGAAGGTGAGGTTCGCACCCTCGCGGGCCTTGAACGACTCCTTGGCCTTCGCGCGCAGCTTGGCGACCTTGGTGACGTCCACCTCGACCACGGTCGTGAGCTGGGCCTGCGTGTGCAGGGCCTCGACCATGCGCTCGGCGACGATCTTGCGCAGGCGCGACATCTTCTCCGTGGTGCCGCGCAGCGGGGAGACGGGCAGCGCGGCCGGAGCCTTGGCGGCCGGGGCCGCGGCAGGCGCGGCCTGCGCGGCGGGAGCCGGTGCGGCGGCCTTCTCGGCCGCGGCGAGCACGTCCTCCTTGCGGATGCGACCGCCGACGCCCGTGCCCTGGAGGGTCGAGACGTCCACGCCCTTCTCCGCGGCCAGCTTGCGCACCAGCGGCGTGAGGTAGGAGCCCTTGCCCGCCGCGGGCGCAGCGGCCGGGGCTGCAGGAGCCGGGGCCGGTGCAGCGGGGGCCTGGGCCGGAGCAGGCTTCTCCTCGGCGGCCGGCTTCGTTTCGGCCGGCTGCTCGGGAGCGGGGGCGGGCTCCTCGGGCTTCGAGGGCGCACCGACCGGCTCGGGGGCCTTGGCCGGGGTGGGCTCGGCCGGCTTCTCGGCGGCCGGGGCGGCGCCGGAGCCGACGATCGCCAGGACGGCGCCGACCTCGACGGTCGCGTCCTCCTCGACGAGGAGCTGCTGCACGGTGCCGGCCACGGGGGACGGGATCTCGGTGTCGACCTTGTCGGTCGAGACCTCGAGCAGCGGCTCGTCGACCTCGACCGAGTCGCCGACGGCCTTGAGCCAGCGGGTCACGGTGCCCTCGGTGACGGACTCGCCCAGGGCGGGCAGCGTCACCTCGGTGCCCTCGCCGCCACCGGCGGCGGGCGCCTCGGCAGCAGGGGCCTCGGCGGCGGGAGCGGGGGCCTCGGCGGCCGGGGCGGGCTCGGCCGGCTGCTCGGGCTCGGCGGGTGCCTCGGGCTCGGCGGCGGGGGCCTCGGGCTCGGCGGCGGGGGCCTCGGCGGCCGGGGCGGCGTCGCCACCACCGGCACCGGAGCCGTCGCCGACGACGGCGAGGGTGGCGCCGACCTCGACGGTCTCGTCCTCCTCGACGAGGATCTGCTCGAGCACGCCGGCGACCGGCGAGGGGATCTCCGTGTCGACCTTGTCGGTCGAGACCTCCAGCAGGGGCTCGTCGACGGCGACGGTGTCGCCGACGGCCTTGAGCCATCGGGTGACGGTGCCCTCGGTGACGGACTCGCCGAGTGCAGGGAGCTGCACGTTCTCAGACATGACCTGTGGAGTCTCCTTCGATCAGTGGGTCAGGCGACGTGCCGTGGCGAGCCGGTTTGCCGGCTCGCGACATCTGGGGTTGCCGCGTTCTGGTCACTGCCTGCCATCTTGTCACCTCCACGGGGGTCGCCCCAATCGTTCGGGGGTCCGGGTTGGTGTGACGCTGGGTACACCTGACCGCCGCATGACCTCCAGGACACCTCCGGCCGGCCTCCCGACGCTCTCCTGACCATGAGGCCGACGTCGGCGGTAGTCTCGCGCCATGTCGCTCAAGACCTCGCTGGGACGCCTGCTGGGCAGGTCGTCGTCGCCGGCCCCGGGTGCACCGACGTCGTCGGCGTCGAGGGACGCGACGCTCGCGCACCTGCAGGAGTTCGTGCGCACCCGGGTGGGCGTGGAGGCCTACGTGGAGCCGCCGAACGCGCAGACCCCGACGACGGTCCTGCTGGTGGCGACGACGGGGGAGTGGACGCGTCGCCGCGTCCCGGACGAGCGCACGGGCTTCGAGGTGGCGCGGTCGCTCGGGGTCCCCGTCTACAACGTGCGGTTCACCGGCTACCCGCAGCGCATGCGCGACTGGACGTCGGCGCAGCGCCGCAAGCGCTGAGCCGCCGCGGGGACGCGGCGGGGACGCGGCGGAGGAGCGACATGGACGGCGGCGGCGGAGAGCGCTGGTCGGCGGTCGCCGACGCGTGGGCCGAGCTGTGGGGCTCGCTCGCGTCACCCGTGTGGCCGCCGCTGCTGGCGGCCGCGCAGGTGACGACGGGCACGCGCGTCCTCGACGTCGGGTGCGGCACCGGCGAGCTGGTCGGGCACCTGGTGCGGGCGGGAGCGGTGGCCTCGGGCGTCGACCCCGCCCCGGCGATGACGCGGCGGGCGCGCGAGCAGCACCCCGGGGCGACCGTCCGGGGCGGGGACGTCGAGCACCTGCCGTTCGACGACGACGCGTTCGACGCGGTCCTCGCGGTCAACTCGCTGCAGTTCGCCGACCACGTCGACGACGCGCTGGCCGAGGTCGCCCGGGTGCTCGCTCCCGGCGGCCGGGTCGGCCTCGCCTGCTGGGCCGAGGGCGCGCGCAACGACCTCGACGTCGTCGAGCGCGCCGTCGCGGAGGCCTACGAGGAGGACGTGCCGCCCGACGGCCCGCTGCGGGCACCGGGCGGGCTCGAGTCCGCGCTCGCCGGCGGCGGCCTCGAGGTCGTGGCGGCGGGGGTCGTCGACGTCCCCTGGACCGTGCCCGACGACGACGGCCTGGTCCGCGGCGTCCTGCTCGGGGAGGACGAGCGCACGATGGCCGAGCTCGCGCCGACCGTCCTCGCCGCCGCGGCGCCGTTCCGCGCCTCGGGCGGGGGCTACCGCCTGGCGAACGCGTTCCGCTGGGCCGTGGGCCGCGCACCCTGACCGGCGCGACGCCGCCCGGCCACCCCGAGGGGCGGCCGGGCGCCGTCGTCGTGCGGTCTGGTCGTGGAACGGGTGGGGCGCGTCAGGCGCCCGCGCGCCCCTCGAGGAACGCGAGCAGGGTGCGGACGCCGACGCCGGTGCCGCCGGCGGGCGTGTACCCGAACGACGAGCCCTCGTTGTACGACGGGCCCGCGATGTCGAGGTGGGCCCAGGGCGTGTCACCCACGAACTCGGCGAGGAAGTGCGCGGCGAAGAGCATGCCGCCCCAGCGGCTGGGGGCGGAGTTGACCATGTCCGCGACGGTCGACTTCAGCCCCGCCTTGAGCTCTGCGGGCATCGGCATCGGCCAGAACGCCTCGCCGGCGACGTCGGCGGCGGCCTTGACCTCGTCGCGCACGGCGTCGGTGCCCATGACGCCGGACGTGCGGTTGCCGAGCGCCACCATCTGCGCGCCGGTGAGGGTCGCGATGTCGAGGACGACGTCGTGCCCGTCCTCGACGGCGGCGACGAGGCCGTCCGCCATGACGAGCCTGCCCTCGGCGTCGGTGTTGGTGACCTCGACGGTCTTGCCGCCGCGGATCGTGATGACGTCGGCGGGGCGCTGGGCGTTGCCGCCCGGCATGTTCTCCGCGAGGCAGAGGTACCCGGTGACGGCGACCGGCAGGCCGAGGCGCGCGGCCGCGAGGACGGTGTGCAGCACGGCGGCGGCGCCCGCCATGTCCGACTTCATGGTCGGCATGCTGGCCGGCGGCTTGAGCGAGATGCCGCCGGTGTCGAACGTGATGCCCTTGCCGACGATGGCGACCTTCTCGGTGGCCTTGGCCGGCGTGTACGAGAGCTTGACGAGGCGCGGGCCGCGCGACGAGCCCTGGCCGACGCCCACGAGGCCGCCGTACCCGCCCGCGGCGAGCTGCTTGTCGTCGAGCACCGTGAGCTTGAGGCCCTTGACGCCCTTGGCCGCGGCCTTCGCGGCGTCGGCGAACGCGGCCGGGAACAGCTCGTTCGGGGCGTCGTTGACCAGGTCGCGGGTGCCGTGCACCGCCGCCGCGAGCACCTCGGCGCGCGCGACCGCGGCCTTGGCACGGCCCGAGCGCGCGAAGGTCGTCACGACCTGGATGCTGCCGACGGCGCCCTTGGTGTCCTTGCCGGTGCGGTACCGGGTGTACGAGTAGGCGCCGAGCAGCGCCCCCTCGACCACCGCGCCGAGCTCGTCCTCGTCCACCGCGGGCAGCGCGAGGGCGACCGTGCCGGTGCCGGCGAGCTCACGCGTCGCGGCGCCGGCGGCGGAGCGCAGCACCTCGTGCGGGAACGTGCCGTCGGCCGCGCGCTCCCCGAGCCCGGCGAGGACGACGACGTCGGCCGAGACGCCGTCGCCGGCGGGCACACGCCGCACCTCGTCGCGGGCGCCGGTGACGCCGAGGCGGGGGGCGAGGGTCTCGATCTGCCGCACGAACGCTTCGGGCAGCTGGTCCGCGACGACGGCGACGCCGTCCGAGGTGGAGCACGTCCCGACGACGAGCGCGTCGACCTTGAGGGAGCTGGGATTCTTGCCGGTGAGGGTGAGGTCTGCCACGCGCCGATGCTAACCCCGTCCCGCGGCCGCCGTCGGGCGCCCGGCGGCCGGTAGTCTGCGGGCGTGGTCCTTCCCCTGCTCATCGTCGTCCTGCTGGCGTGCGCCGCACTCGCCGCGTGGGCGCTGTGGTTCGTCGTCCGCGACCGCGCCGTCATCCTCAAGCAGCTGATCGGCGCCGCCGTCGTCGAGGCGCTCGTCGTCGTGCAGGCGGTGGTGGCCGGCATCCTCATGGTCGCCCGCGACCACCCCGTCGACGGGCCGCTGTTCTGGGGCTACGTCGCCACCGCGCTGGTGGTGCTGCCCGTCGCGGCGATCTGGGCGTTCGCGGAGCGCACCAAGTGGTCGTCCGTGGTCCTGGCGGTGGCCGCTCTCACGGTGGCCTTCCTCGACTGGCGGCTCTGGCAGATCTGGGGGGCGGCATGAGCGCCACCACGCCCCCGACGGCCCCGGCCGGACGGCGGACGGGCACGGGCTTCGGCCGCCTGCTCGTCACGGTCTACGGCATCCTCGCCTTCGCCGCGATCGGGCGCTCGTCGTACGAGCTGGCCACCAAGTTCTCCGAGGCGCCGGTCGCCTACTCCCTGTCCACGCTGTCCGCGGTCGTGTACGTGCTGGCCACCGTCGCGCTCGCCAAGGGCGGCCCGCGCTGGCGCGTCGTCGCCTGGGTGACCGTCGGCTTCGAGGCCGTGGGCGTGCTCGCGGTGGGCGCCGCCTCGGTCGCGTCGCCCGACGTCTTCGGCGAGACGACCGTGTGGTCCGGCTTCGGCCAGGGCTACGGTTACGTGCCCCTGGTGCTGCCGTTCGTCGGGCTGTGGTGGCTGTGGCGCACGCGGCCCCGCCCCGAGGACGCACCGACCGCTCCGCCCCCGACCGCACCCGAGCCGAACCCCGCCGACCCGGAGGTCCGATGAGCCCCTACACCCTGCTCTTCAACGGCGTCTTCCGCCGGATGGACCCCGAGCGCGCGCACGAGCTCGCGTTCGGCGCCATCTCGCTGGCCGGTCGCGTGCCGGTCCTGCGCGACGTCGTCCAGGGGGCCATCGCGCCGTACCTGGGCCGGGGCAGCGGCGGGCCGGGCAGCATCGAGGTGCTCGGGCGCACCGTGCCCGCGCCGTTCGGCCTGGCGGGCGGGTTCGACAAGAACGCCCGCGCGATCCGCGGCCTGACGATGCTCGGCTTCGGCTTCGTCGAGATCGGCACGGTCACGCCGCGCCCGCAGCCCGGCAACGAGGCGCCGCGCATGTGGCGCGAGCTCGACGTGCGGGGCATCCGCAACCGCATGGGCTTCAACAACGACGGCGCCCCCGCCGCGGCCGCGCGGCTCCGGGAGCTGCGGGCCACGCCCGCGGGCCGGGCCGTCGTCGTCGGCGCCAACATCGGCAAGAACAAGACGACGCCCGCCGAGGCCGCCGCCGACGACTACGCCGCCTGCGCCCGCGAGCTCGCCCCCTGGGCCGACTACCTCGTGGTCAACGTGTCGTCACCGAACACCCCCGGGCTGCGCGACCTGCAGACCACGGCCGAGCTGCGCCCCATCCTCACCGTCGCGCGCGCCGCGGCCGACGAGGCCACCGTCGCCGCGGGCGTCCGGCGGGTCCCGCTCCTGGTGAAGATCGCCCCGGACCTCGCGGACGCCGACGTCGACGCCGTGGCAGAGCTCGTCACCGAGCTCGGCCTGGACGGCGTCGTCGCCGTGAACACGACCATCGGGCACGACCGCGGGCCGGGCGGGCTGTCCGGCCCGCCGCTCCTCGAGCGCGGGCTCCAGGTCGTGGCCCGGCTGCGCGAACGTCTCGGGCCCGACCCGGCGATCATCGGCGTCGGTGGCATCTCGGGCGCCGACGACGTGCGCGCCTACCTGCGGGCCGGCGCCGACCTCACGCAGGGGTACACGTCGTTCATCTATGCCGGCCCGTTCTGGCCGTCGCGGGTCAACCGCGCCCTGACCCGCACGCGCGGGTCGGTGGCGGCCGGCAGCCTCGGCCACGGCGACGACGGCACCGGCGACGACGCCACCGGGAGCGCCGCGTGATCCGGGCGCACTGGGAGTGGGCGCTGGACGACGGCGAGGGCCGCCCGCTCGTCGTGCCGAGCCCGGTCTTCACCACGCAGTACGACGCGGAGCAGTGGCTCGGGGAGCACTGGCGCGAGTTGGCCGGCGGGGGCGCGACCCTGGCCCGCCTGCTGCACGACGGCGCGCAGGCGACGCCGGGCGTGGTGCTGCCCTCGGTCTGACGGGTCTCACCGCCGGCGCCGCGGCGCGCTCAGGCGCCCACCTGGCCCCAGGCGCGGGCGAGCCGCGGCACCGCGGCGGCGAGCTGGTCGGGATCGCGCGTGAACGTCAGGCGCACGCGGTCGCGCGACGACCGGTCCGGCGTGAACGCCGGGCCGGGCGTGACCAGGACGCCGTGGCGCACCGCGGCCGCCGCAAGCGCCTGCGCGAGGGGTCGGCCCAGGTCGGCCCAGAGGCACAGCCCGCCGGCCGGCACGGGGACCCGCCAGTCCGGCAGGGCGTCGCGGACCAGGTCGACGAGCAGGTCGCGCCGCGACCGCAGCTCGGCGACGCGGCCGGGCAGGATCGCGTCGGCGCGGCGCAGCAGCTCGACGACGGCGAGCTGCTCGAGCACGGGCGTGGCGATGTCCGCCGACTCCCGCACGCGCGCCAGGCGGCGCACCACCTGGGGGTCGGCGCGCACCCAGCCGACGCGCACCCCGCCCCAGAACGACTTCGACGCCGACCCGATCGTCACGACGTGGGGGGACGTGCCGTCGCCCGCGAACGGCACCGGCACCCGCGACCCCGGCTCGAGGGCCAGGTCGGTGAGGGTCTCGTCGCCCACCACGGTCGTGCCCGTGCGGTCCGCGAGCTCGCGCACGGCGGCACGCGCCTCGGCCGACATCGTGGTGCCGGTCGGGTTGTGGAAGTCCGGCACCAGGTAGACGAGCCGGGGCCGGGTGCGGCGCACGGCGGACGCGAGCGTCTCGACGTCGCCGACGGGGACGCCGACCACCCGGGCGCCGAGGCGGCGGGCCGGCTCGGGCGCGTGGAAGTACGTGGGCGACTCGACGACGGCGGTCTCGCCGCGCCCGACGAACGCCGCGGTGAGCACGGAGATCGCCTGCTGCGCTCCCGTGGTGACGAGGATCTGCTCCGGCGTCGTCGGCACACCGCGCGCGGTGTAGCGGTCGGCGATGGCGGACCGCAGCACCTCGACCCCGAGGTGCGCGTAGCCGCCCGTGGCGAGGTAGCCGGGCAGCACCTCGAGCGCCGCGGTGTACGCGTCGTGCAGTGCGGAGGTGGCCGACGGCGTCGCCTGGGCGAGGTCGACGGGGGCCTCGGACGGCTCGTCGCCGGGCGGGTCGGTGGGCGCGTCGCCCGCCGCGGCGGGGACGCTCCCGCGGGTGGCGCCGGCACCGCGCGGGAGGGTGGTGACGGTGCCTGAGCCGACGCGGCTGGCGAGGAAGCCGAGCTCGCGCAGGCGGGCGTAGGCGCCGGACGTCGTGGTGCGCGAGACCCGCAGGGCCGCCGCGAGCTCGCGCTCGCTGGGCACCCGGGTGAGCGGCGGGAGGCTGCCGGAGAGCACCGCCGCGCGCAGGGCGTCCGCCAGCGCGAGGTAGGCCGGCCCGCCCGCGCGCCAGTCGCCGAGCAGGCGTGCCGTGGCCGCGGGGGAGAGCTGCCGGACGGCGGGCGGCGCGGACGGGGCGGAAGGTGGGGAGACGACGGTCACGGGGCCACTGTCGCCCTATTGGATATGGATTGCAAGGCCATTGGAGCGGAGGGTAGGAGCATGAGCACGACCGCCCGCCCTGTCCGCCGTCCCTCCCGCCGTCTCCGGCGCCCTCCGCTCCGCCGGCCGGCCGTGCGCGGCCCGCGATCGGGCGCGCCCCGGGCCTCGTCCGCCGTGGCGCCCACGCCCCCGCGGGCCGCCGCGCCCGACGCCGCGGTGTCGGACGCCGCCGTGTCGGCTGGCGTGTCCGCCGTCGCGCCCGGAAGTGCTCCGGCGATGACCTGGGGCCCCGTCCGCCGCGCGACGCAGCTCCTCCTCGGGCTGCTGGCCTTCACGTGGTCGATGGCGATGATGCTGCACGCCGGGCAGGGCGGCATGCCCTGGGACGTGCTGCACCAGGGACTGGTGCGCAGCACGGGCCTGGGGTTCGGCGCCGTCGTCGCGCTGACGTCCGTGCTCGTGCTGCTCGCCTGGGTGCCGCTGCGGCAGCGGCCGGGGATCGGCACCGTCGCGAACGTCGTCGTCATCAGCCTCGCGATCGGGCCGTGCCTCGCGGCGGTGGCCTGGCTCGTGCCCGACCCGGGCCCGGTCACCCGCGTGGCGCTCGCCCTCGGCGGCATCGTGCTCAACGGCGTGGCGACGGCCGCCTACATCGGGGTGCGGCTCGGCCCGGGCCCGCGCGACGGGCTCATGACCGGCCTCGTGCAGCGCACGGGCCGGTCCGTGCGGCTGGTGCGGACCGTCATCGAGGTCGTCGTCGTGCTGGCCGGGATCCTGCTCGGCGGGACGTTCGGCTGGGCGACCGTGGCCTTCGCGCTCGGCGTCGGGCCCGTGGTGCAGGCGACCGTGCGATGGCGCTGGCTCGTGCCCACGGGCCTCACCGGTGGCGCGCCCGCCGCCCCTGCCGCCGCTGCGGCGGAGCACCGACCCACGGACGCCGACGTCGCGCGGCGCGGCCGCGAGATCGCCCGCGCGCTCGACGTCGTCGCCCGGGAGCACGGCGACCGCTGACCGACCTGCCTCCCAGCAAACGATCCGTCGCGCCGCGACCCGTCATGGCGCGACGGATCGCTTGCTGGAAGGCAGGTCGCGGCGGTAGAAGGTGGCGGAGGCGTCGTAGCCGAGGGCCTCGTAGAAGACACCCGCGCGCCGGCTCGCCAGGGAGACGTAGGCCGCCCCGCGCGCCGTCGCCCACCGCTCGGCGTGGTCCATCAGCGCGGCGCCGAGCCCGCGACGGCGGTGCGCCGGGTCGACCATGACCTCCTCCACCCAGCAGACCGGGCCGTTCGCGAGGAACGTCAGGTGCGTGCCGGCGAGGAGATAGCCGAGCGGCACGTCGTCCGGCGGCTCCGTGACGACGACGAGCAGGGTGTCGTCCCGGGCGAGGAGCGCGACGAGCGTGTCGTCGAACGCGTCCCGACGGGGCCGGAAGCTGGTCGCGAAGTCGCGCGCGAGCGGCCACAGGGCCTCGGCGTCGGCGGCGCGGGCGGGCCGGGTCGGGGAGGTCATGTCGGCCGCTCAGGGTGACCGGCGAGGCCCGTCAGGCCACGCGGGTCTTCGGCGCGTTCTCGGCGGTCTTCGCCGGGTCGCGCTCGACGACGCCGCCGAGGACCTCGTCGATCCGGGCCATGAGCTCGGCCGGGATCGTCACGCCGGAGGCCTTGACGTTCTCCGCGACCTGCTCGGGCCGGGACGCGCCGACGAGGGCCGCCGCGACGTTGTCGTTCTGCAGCACCCACGCGACGGCGAGCTGCGCCATCGACAGGCCCAGCTCGTCGGCGACGGGCCGCAGGTTCTGCACGCGGGTGAGCACGTCGTCGTCGAGGAACCGCTGAATGCTCCGCGCCCCGCCCTTCTCGTCGGTCGCACGCGACCCGGCGGGCAGCGGCTGTCCGGGCACGTACTTCCCGGACAGCACCCCCTGCGCCATCGGCGACCACACGATCTGCGACAGGCCGCACTCCTGCGAGGCCGGCACGACCTCGTCCTCGATGACCCGCCACAGCATGGAGTACTGCGGCTGGGAGGAGATGAGCTGGAAGCCGAGATCCTTCGCCAGCGCCGCGCCGGCGCGGATCTGGTCCGCCGTCCACTCGGAGACGCCGACGTACAGCGCCTTGCCCTGGCGGACGATGTCGGCGAACGCCTGCATCGTCTCCTCGAGCGGCGTCTCGGTGTCGTAGCGATGCGCCTGGTACAGGTCGACGTAGTCCGTGCCGAGCCGCTTCAGGGAGCCGTTGATCGACTCCATGACGTGCTTGCGCGACAGGCCCGTGTCGTTGGGGCCGCCCGGGCCCGTCGGCCAGTACACCTTGGTGAAGATCTCGAGCGACTCGCGACGCTGCCCCGCGAGGGCGTCGCCGAGCACCTGCTCGGCCTTCGTGTTGGCGTAGACGTCCGCGGTGTCGAACGTCGTGATGCCCGCGTCGAGGGCCGCGTGGACGCACTGCGTCGCGACGTCGTTCTCCACCTGCGAGCCGTGGGTGAGCCAGTTGCCGTAGGTGATCTCGGAGATCTTCAGACCGCTGTTGCCGAGGTACCGGTAGTTGACCATGCGCCCAGCCTAGGCATGACCGCAGGTCGGGGAGGTCACTCCGGCCAGACGCCGTGCTTCTTCGACGACGGCTTGGGCAGGCGCGACCGGCGGATCTGGAACGCGCGCATGACGGCGTACATCATCGTGCCCTTGGGGACCTCGCCGAACTTGGCCCGCAGCCGCTTCCGGAGCCCGCGCCACAGCAGGAAGGCGTCCGCGATGGTGAACAGCACGACGGCGTACAGGAGCACCAGCACGAGCCCCGCCAGCGTCACGTTGCTCATGACGAAGAAGTTCAGGACGATGAACACGAACGCGACCGGCAGGAAGAACTCGCCGAGGTTCCAGCGCGCGTCCACGTAGTCGCGCACGTAGCGCTTGAGCGGCCCCTTGTCGCGCGGCGGCAGGTGGCGCTCGTCGCCGGTCTGCATCGCCTTGTACTCGAGGTTGCGCTGCTCGCGCGCCTTCTCCCGCGCCACCTTGGTCGCCGCCTTGCGGTCGTTCGGCACCAGGGGGCGCTTGTTCGCGGCCTCGGACACGCTGCGCTTGGGCGTCGGGCGGCCCTTGCCGGAGGGCGTGCCGGCCTGCTCGATCTCGGCGGCCGCGTCGACGGGGTCGGTGGAGTCGGGGGACGACGGCGTCGCGTCGGGCTTGTTGCGGGAGAACACGCTCCCAGGGTAGTCGAGCGCGCGGGTAGCGTGAGCCGCGTGACCGACACCCACGCCACCTCCTCGAACGCCCCTGCCTCCGACGACGCCACTACCCTGCGCGCGCACGTCGAGCGGCAGTTCCCCGCCCTGCAGGCCGACCTCGAGCGCCTCGTGCGCATCCCGAGCGTCTCCGCCGCGGCCTTCGACCAGGCGCACGTCGCGGCGAGCGCCGAGGCCGTGGCCGCTCTGCTGGGCGACGCCGGGCTGCCCGACGTGCGGATCCTGCGGTCGGACCGGCCCGACGGGACGCCCGGTGCGCCCGCCGTCGTCGCCCGCCGCCCCGCGCCTGCCGGCGCCCCGACCGTGCTGCTGTACGCGCACCACGACGTCCAGCCGCCCGGCGACGCCGCGGCGTGGGCGACCGACCCGTTCGAGCCGGTCCAGGTGGGCGAGCGCCTGTACGGGCGCGGCGCCGCGGACGACAAGGCCGGCCTGGTCGCGCACGTCGGCGCCCTGCGCGCCCTCGCCGCACTCGCGCAGGAGACGGGCGCCGACGTGCCCGTCGGGATCACGGTCTTCGTGGAGGGGGAGGAGGAGTCGGGCTCCCCGAGCTTCCGGCAGTTCCTCGCCGACCACCGCGAGCTGCTCGCCGCGGACGTCATCGTCGTCGCCGACTCGACCAACTGGAAGGTCGGCGTGCCGGCCCTCACCACGTCGCTGCGGGGCCTCGTCGACGGCGTCGTCGAGGTCGAGGTGCTGGGGCACGCGGTGCACTCGGGCATGTTCGGCGGTCCGGTGCTCGACGCGAACACCCTGCTGGCCCGGCTGATCGCCACGCTGCACGACGACGCGGGCAACGTCGCGGTGCCCGGCCTGGTGAGCGCGCCCGAGCCGGAGGTCGACTACGACCAGGCCGCGTTCCGCGCCGACTCGTCGGTGCTCGACGGCGTGACCCTGGCGGGCGAGGGCACCATCGCCGGCCGGCTGTGGACCAAGCCGGCCCTCTCGGTGATCGGCATCGACGCCACGAGCGTCGCCCACGCGTCCAACACGATCGCGCCCCGCGCTGCGGCGAAGCTGTCGCTGCGCATCCCGCCGGGGCAGGAGCCGCAGGCGGCGGAGGACGCGCTGCGCGCGCACCTCGAGGCGCACGCCCCGTTCGGGGCGCGGGTCACGTGGCGGCCGGGCGAGCAGGGGCGGGCGTTCCACGCGGCGGACGACACCGCGGCGATGCGGGCGGCGCGCTCCGCGTTCGCGGCGGCCTGGGGCACGGACCCGGTGGACGTGGGCGTCGGCGGCTCCATCCCGTTCATCGCCGACCTGCTCGAGTTCTTCCCCGATGCCGCCGTGCTCGTCACGGGCGTCGAGGACCCGGACTCCCGCGCGCACGGCGCCGACGAGTCGGTGCACCTGGGCGAGCTCCGCAAGGTGGTCCTCGCCGAGGCGCTCCTGCTGCGCCGGGTCGCGGACCTCGAGGGCTGAGGGGACCGACGGGATGGCCGGGGACGACGTGACGGGCGCGGGTTCCGAGGACGGCTTCGAGCGCGCGGTCGCCCGGGCGGTCATGGTGCCGCTGCTGCCCTGCGGGGGCGACGAGGCCGACCTCGACGAGCTGGTCGCCTTCTGGACGACGCTCGGGCTCGAGGTCACCTACCGGCAGCGCCGGCCCAACCCGATCGTGGCCTTCGGCCGCGGCGCGCTCCAGCTGCAGTACTACGGGATGCCCGGCTGGGACCCGGAGCAGAGCCACTCGACGTGCGTCGTGGCCGTCCCCGACACCGCGCCGGTCTACGAGGCGTTCGCCGTCGGTCTGCGCACGCTGTTCGGGCGGCTGCCCCTGGCGGGGGCGCCGCGGGTGACCCGGCCGCGGAAGCGGGCGAACAACGCGGGTCTCAGCGGGTTCAGCCTGGTCGACCCGGCGGGCAACTGGGTGCGGGTCACCCGGCTGCCCGACACGCCGGTCGTCGCGGGCGAGGGCGGCACGACCACCTGGACGGCAGGAGGCGGCGGACCGCTGGCGCGAGCGCTGGAGAACGCCGTCGTCGTGGGGGACTCGCACGGCGACGTCGCCCAGGCCCGCAAGGTCCTGGGAGGCGCCGTCCGCCGCGCCCGGACGGCCGACGCGGCCCCGCCCGCCGGCGAGCTCGCGCCCGCGCTCGCCTACCTCGCCGAGCTGGCCGTGCGGGCCGGGGACGACGCCGCGGCGCGCGAGCTCGTCGCCGAGCTCGAGGCACTCGCGGCGGCGGCCGGCGGCGGCGCCGAGGGGGACGCCGTCCGGAGCGCGCTGAGCGAGGCGCGGGCGCTCGGCGACGTCGACCCCGGCTGACGGACGGCCCGCTGCGACACCGTCACGGGACCGGTCAGGCCGCCGAGCGGTCCCGGTGCGCGACGTCGACCGCCGTCGCCCAGGCGGCGACGTCGTCGGGCAGCGCGGGGCTCTGCGACGGGGCCTCGGGCCCCATGAGCGCGACGACGTCCGGCGCGGAGATGCGGGAGCTCCCCGGGCCGAGGAAGCGGCCGGCCACGAGACCGCGGCCGTAGAGCTGCCCACGGCAGGTGAAGACCTGCTCGATGTAGATCACGCGCTCGTCCCAGCCCAGCACGCGCGTGGCGATCTCGAACCGGTCGCCCAGCTTCAGGGAGCGCTTGTACGTCATCGTCGACGCGGCGACCACCGGGTACCACTTGCGGTCGCCGATCTTGGCGAAGCCGTCGAGGTCGGCGATGAAGTTCGACCGCGCCACGTCCATCATCTGCAGGTACGAGCCGTTGTTCACGTGCAGGTACAGGTCGAGGTCGCCGGGGTGCACGCGCATGCGGGTCACGGACGGGTCGAGCAGGCTCTGACCGGGTACCGGCTTGCGGGGGCGCAGGGACGCCCAGGTGAGCTGGATCATTCGAGTCACCCGCGCAGGCTATATCGGCGACCGCCGGTATCAGGTACCGGTGACCGTCGTGCGTGCGTCAGACCGGGGGAGCCGGGTCGTACTGGATCCCGCGCCGCACGGCGCGGGCGGCCTCCGGCGACTCCAGCCGCGCCACCAGGTGCAGGGCCATGTCGATCCCTGCCGAGACCCCGGCCGCCGTCACGACGTCCCCGTCGTCGACGAACCGGGCCTCCGTGTCCACGACGACGCTCGGGTCGATCTCGGCGAGCTCGTCGTAGTGGTCACGGTGCGTGGTCGCCGGCCGTCCGGCCAGCAGCCCCGCGGCCGCGAGCACCAGCGCGCCGGTGCACACGCTCGCGAGGACCGGGGTCTGCAGGCGTACCTGCCGCAGCCACTCGAGGTGGGCGGGGTCGGCGACCATCGCGCGCGTGCCCCAGCCGCCCGGGTACACCAGCACGTGCAGCGGGCCCACGTCGTCGGCGGAGTGCGCGGGCACGAGCCGCAGCCCCTTCGCCAGGCGCACCCCGTCACCGTCGCGCGAGAAGGTGCTCACGTGCGGCTTGAGGGCGGAGTGCTCCGCCCAGGCGGACAGCACCTCGAACGGCCCGACGACGTCGAGCTCCTCCGCGTCGTCGAACACGAAGATCCCGATGTGAAGACCGCCGTCGGTGCTCATGCCTACTCCCGCGTCGTCGGGGCCGCCGTGGCCCGCTGTGGCCCGCTGTGGCCCCGGTCGGCCCGTCAGATCCCGGGCAGCGCCAGCATCTGGTCGAGCGCCACGCGCGCCCAGTGCGCGTCGTCGGCGTCGACCACGATCCGGTTGACCATGCGTCCCTCGACCAGCGACTCCATCGCCCACACGAGGTGCGGCAGGTCGATGCGGTTCATGGTCGAGCAGAAGCACACGGTCGAGTCCAGGTAGTGCACCTGCTTGTCCGGGTGCGCCTTGGCGAGGCGGCGCACCAGGTTGAGCTCGGTGCCGATCGCCCAGGCGCTGCCGGGCTCGGCGGCGTCCAGGGCCTTGATGATGAACTCGGTGGAACCCACCTGGTCCGCCGCGGTGATCACCTCGTGCTTGCACTCGGGGTGGGCCATCACCGTCACCCCGGGCACCTTCGCGCGGACGTCCTCGACGTTGCGCGCGGAGAACCGCCCGTGCACCGAGCAGTGCCCGCGCCACAGGATCATGCGCGCGTCGCGCAGCTGCTGCTCGGTGAGGCCGCCCAGCGGCTTGCGCGGGTCGTAGACGACGCAGTCGTCCAGGCTCAGGCCGAGCTGCAGGACGGCGGTGTTGCGGCCCAGGTGCTGGTCCGGCAGGAACAGCACCTTGCCGGTGCCCTCCACGCCGCCGACGCGGTCGAACGCCCAGCGCAGCGCGACCTGCGCGTTCGACGACGTGCACACGGTGCCGCCGTGGCGGCCCGTGAAGGCCTTGATCGCCGCGGAGGAGTTCATGTAGGTCACGGGCACGGTGTCGTCGGCGATCCCGACGTCCTGCAGCACCGCCCACGCCTCCTCGACCTGGCCGATCTCGGCCATGTCCGCCATGGAGCAGCCCGCGGCCAGGTCGGGCAGCACCACCTGCTGCGCGTCCGACGTGAGGATGTCCGCGCTCTCGGCCATGAAGTGCACGCCGCAGAACAGGACGAACTCCGCCTCGGGGCGGGCGGCGGCCTCCCGCGCCAGCTTGAACGAGTCGCCGGTGACGTCGGCGAAGTCGATGACCTCGTCGCGCTGGTAGTGGTGGCCGAGGACGAACGCACGCTCGCCGAGCGCGGCGCGCGCGGCGCGGGCCCGCTCCACCAGGTCCGGGTCCGACGGCGACGGCAGCGCCCCCGTGCACTCGACGCCTCGCTCGGAGGCGAGGTCGCGGCCCTGGCCGAGGAGCAGCAGCGCGGAGGGTGCGGGCTCGGCGAAGCCGGTCGTGCTGCCGGCCGAGGTGCCCGCGATGTCGTTCAGCAGGGTGGTCACCGGCCCATGTTTTCACAGCGGCGGCGCGCGGCGCGCCGTGCGTCCGCACCCACGGCTCGCGCGCGCGACGGCGGGCGTTCGCCGCCCGCCGCCGGGCTGTGCCACGATCACGGGATGCAGGTGCTGCTCTGCGTCGGCGAGGACGCCGCCCCACTGGCCCGCGCGCTCGCGACGGCGTGGCGGGAGGCCGCGCCGTCGTGCGACGTGACCACCGTCGTCCTGCCCGAACCGGCGCCGCCCGGCGAGGCGCCCGCGGGCGTGTTCGTGCCGCTCGCGGCGCTCGGGCTGGCGACCGTCGCGGGACCGGAGGAGGGTCCGCTGGCGGCACCGGTCGCGGCGTCCGACCTCGTGGTCGTGCACGTGCCCGCGCTGGACGGCACGACCCTGCGCGAGGGGCACGTCCCCGCCGCCGTGGCGGCCGCCGCCCCGCACGCCGTGCCGGTCGTGGTGCTGGCCGGGCGCAGCGAGGTCTCGCGTCGTGAGTGGTCGGGCGCCGGCGTGAGCGGCGTGCACGAGACCGGGGCCGACGTCCTCGCCGCGACCGGGCGGGTGGCGCGGACCTGGGCGCCGTCCTGGGCGTGAGCCTCGCGACCCGCACGACGTCCGTCGCGCCGCACCTGTGAGCCGCGTCATCGCGCTCCCGGAATTCGCGCGTAGGATCGGGAACAGCCGTACCGGTCCGCCTGTTGGAGGAAGCATGACCGACACCACCGAGATCGCCACGCACGCCGTGGACCTGTCCGACGTCGCCGCCGACAAGGTTCGCAGCCTGCTCGAGCAGGAGGGCCGCGACGACCTCCGTCTGCGGGTGGCCGTCCAGCCCGGCGGCTGTTCCGGCCTGATCTACCAGCTGTACTTCGACGAGCGTCTCCTCGACGGCGACGCGCTGCGCGACTTCGACGGCGTCGAGGTCGTCGTCGACCGCATGAGCGTGCCCTACCTCGAGGGCGCGAAGATCGACTTCGCGGACACCATCGAGAAGCAGGGCTTCACGATCGACAACCCGAACGCCGGCAGCTCCTGCGCCTGCGGCGGTTCCTTCAGCTGAACCGCTGAGCGACTTCGACGGCCCGGCCGCCCCACCACGGGGCGGCCGGGCCGTCGTCGTTCCGGGCGGTCGCGGTCGGTGCCGGTCGGGGCAGGAACCGTCAGGTCGTGGCCCCGAGCCGCACGGTGATCGACCACGTGGTCGCGCCGTCGTCGTCCCTCGTCGTCCCGGCCTCGCCGACGGTCGCGTGCCCGCGCATCCGCGCCCACGCGGGCACGTCGTGGCGGGCGGCCGGGTCGGTCGACAGGACGGTCACGACGGTCCCGGCGGGCAGGCCGCGGGCGGCCGCGGCCAGCCGGATCACCGGCAGCGGGCAGCGCAGGCCGCGGGCGTCGACCACCACGGCGTCGGCGCCGGCGTCGTGCGCGCTCACAGCCCTGCCACCCCGAGCACGTCCCGCACGCGCCGCACGGCGCCCGGCAGCACCGCGAGGAAGCGGTCGACGTCCGCCTCGGTGGTCGAGCGGTCGAGGGCGACCCGCACGTTGCCGTGCGTGAGCACCCCCATCGCCGCGAGCACGTGCGACGGCTCCAGGGTGCTCGCGGTGCAGGCCGAGCCGGAGCCGACGGCGAAGCCGGCCCGGTCCAGCTCCGTCACCAGGGCCTCGCCGTCCACGTACAGGCAGGAGAAGGTCACGACGTGGGGGAGGCGGTCGTCCGGGGCGCCCACCACCTCGACGTCGGGGATCGCGGCGGCCGCGGCCCGCACGCGGTCGGCCAGGCGGCGCCGACGGACGTCCTCGGCGGCGCGGTCGGACGTCGTCGCCTGCAGGGCCACGGCGGCGGCGAAGGCGGCGGGCACGCTGACCCCGCCGGGCGCCCACGGGTCCGCGTCCTCCGGCTCCGGCGGGACGGCCCGGACGCGCTGGCGCACGGCGAGCACCCCCACCCCGGCGGGCCCGCCCCAGTCGGCGGGGTGCGCGGCGAGGAGGTCCCAGGCGGCGGGGACGACGTCGTGACCCAGCGACGCGCCCGCGTCCACGAGGAGCGGCACCCCCGCGGCCCGGGCGGCGTCGTGCGCGGCCTCGAGCGGCTGCCGCGTGCCCACCTCGCCGTTGGCGTGCTGCAGCGCGGCCAGCGCGACGCCGGGGCGCGCGACGCGGTCCGCGAAGGTGTCCGCGTCGACGCGGCCGCGGCGGTCGACGTCGACCACGACGCGCTCGCCGCCCTGAGCCCGTGCGGCGGCCGTCGCCGCGTGCAGCACCGCCGCGCGCTCGGTGCCGCCCACGACGACGTCGCCGCCGGCGCGGCGCCGGGCCTGTGCCGTGCCCCGCAGGCCGTCGCGGAGCGCGCCGGCGTGGCTGGGGGTGAACCGCACCTCCTCGGTGCGCGCGCCCAGGACGGCGGCGACCGCCTCCCGTGCGCCGTCGAGGAGCCGGGCCGCCCGGCGTCCCTCCGTGTGCAGCCGGTGCGGGTCGGCCCAGCCGTCGTCGAGCGCCTGCAGGAGGGCCTGCCTGGCCAGCGGGTGCAGCGGGGCGCCGCCACCGTTGTCCAGGTGCACCCGCGAGCCGGACGCCGAGGGCGGTGCCGGGGGTGGCGCGGCGGGGGAGTGGTTCCCGGTCGGGTCGGTGGTGTCGGTCACAGGCGTGCTCCGTGGGGCTGACGTGCGTCCCGGCACCGCGTCGGGGTGCGCCGGGCGGGCGCGGGAGGGGCGTCCGGGGCACGATCGTGCCATCTTCGGGGCGTCGAGGTCCGGTCGGCCGGGGTCCGGGACGGCCCGGAGGATCTGACACTCCGGAGGATCGATCTGACACTCTCCTGGGGTCTGTGTGCAAGAAGGAGTTGTGGACGTCCCGTGCGGAAAGAGTCACGCCCCGAGGGGGCTTTTGCGGCGTCGAACCTGCTCCGGGCGCGCTAGGCTGCACTTCATCGAGGACGAAGGTCCTGTCCGCGTGCCTGTTGCCCAGAGGGGCCGTGGCGGTCGGGCAGGACGTGACGTGAAAGGCCTCCCTTGCACTCGAAGAGCCCCACCCGCACCCGGCGGGTCATCCTGCGCGCGACGGCGATCGCCGGCGCCGTCGCCGTGTTGGCCTCCGGTTGTGCCAGCGACTCCGTCAAGCGCGGATACCTGCCCGGCTACGCCGACGGGGAGGTGACCAACCAGACCGAGCGAATCACCAACCTCTGGGTCGGCTCCTGGATCGCGGCGCTGATCGTCGGTGTGATCACGTGGGGCCTCATGCTGTGGTGCGTCGCGGCCTACCGCAAGCGCCGGGACGACCACCAGCTCCCGATCCAGACGCGCTACCACATGCCGCTCGAGATCATGTACACGGCCGTGCCGACGATCATGATCCTCGTCCTGTTCTTCTACACGGACCGCGACATGTCGGCCGTGCAGGACACCACCGCTCAGCCGGACGTGGAGATCCAGGTCATCGGCAAGCAGTGGAGCTGGGACTTCAACTACCTGACGGACGACGTGTACGACTCCGGGCAGCACCTGCTCGACGTCGGTGGCCAGACGGTCGACGACGAGGTGGACGGCGCCCCCGGCACGTCCAAGGACGTCCCGACGCTCTACCTGCCGGTCGACAAGACGGTCGAGTTCACGCTGGACTCCCGCGACGTCATCCACTCGTTCTGGATCCCGGCCTTCCTGTACAAGCAGGACATGATCCCGGGCCGCACCAACACCTTCCAGGTCACACCGACCCGTGAGGGCACGTACGCCGGCAAGTGCGCCGAGCTCTGCGGTGAGTTCCACTCCGGGATGCTCTTCAACGTCAAGGTCGTGCCGGAGGCGGAGTACGAGGCCCACATGGCCGAGCTCGAGGCCGCGGGCCAGACGGGCGAGCTCGGGCTCGACCTGAACCGCCAGCAGCACGACGCGAACTTCCCGCAGGAAGACACCCTCCCGGAGGTCGAGAACTGATGGCGGCCACGACTGCCCCCGCGCACGACGTCGAGGTCATCCCCGGTCTCGCGCCGAAGCGCCAGAACCTCGGTCGCACCGTGGTCAAGTGGATCACCTCCACCGACCACAAGACGATCGGCTACCTGTACCTCATCACGTCGTTCATCTGGTTCGCCGTGGGAGGCATCCTCGCCCTGCTGATCCGCGCCGAGCTGTTCATGCCCGGCCTGCAGGTGGTGCAGAGCAAGGAGCAGTACAACCAGCTCTTCACGATGCACGGCACGATCATGCTGCTGCTGTTCGCGACACCGCTCTTCGCGGGCTTCGCGAACGTGATCATGCCGCTGCAGATCGGTGCGCCCGACGTCGCGTTCCCGCGGCTCAACATGTTCGCGTACTGGCTGTTCCTCTTCGGCGGCCTCATCGCGGCGGCGGGCTTCTTCACCCCGCAGGGTGCGGCGTCGTTCGGCTGGTTCGCGTACGCACCGTTGTCGAACACGACGTTCAGTCCAGGGCTAGGCGGAGACCTCTGGGTGTTCGGCCTCGCGCTGGCGGGCTTCGGCACCATCCTCGGTGCCGTCAACTTCATCACCACGATCATCACGATGCGCGCGCCGGGCATGACCATGTTCCGGATGCCGATCTTCACGTGGAACACGCTCGTCACGAGCCTGCTCGTGCTGATGGCCTTCCCGCCGCTGGCCTCCGCGCTCTTCGCGCTGGGCGCCGACCGTCGCCTCGGGGCTCAGGTCTTCAACCCCGAGAACGGCGGGGCGATCCTCTGGCAGCACCTCTTCTGGTTCTTCGGCCACCCCGAGGTGTACATCATCGCGCTGCCGTTCTTCGGCATCGTGTCGGAGATCTTCCCGGTCTTCAGCCGCAAGCCGATCTTCGGCTACAAGGGCCTGATCTACGCGACGATCGCGATCGCGGCGCTGTCCGTGACGGTGTGGGCCCACCACATGTACGTCACCGGCGCGGTGCTCCTGCCGTTCTTCGCCTTCATGACGATGCTGATCGCCATCCCGACCGGCGTGAAGTTCTTCAACTGGATCGGCACGATGTGGCGCGGGAAGCTCACGTTCGAGACACCGATGCTGTGGTCGATCGGCTTCCTCGTGACCTTCCTCTTCGGCGGCCTGACCGGCATCATCCTGTCGAGCCCCGCGCTGGACTTCCACCTGTCCGACTCGTACTTCGTGGTGGCGCACTTCCACTACGTGGTCTTCGGCACCGTCGTGTTCGCGATGTTCGCCGGCTTCTACTTCTGGTGGCCGAAGTTCACGGGGCGGATGCTCAACGAGCGCCTCGGCAAGGTCCACTTCTGGCTGCTGTTCATCGGCTTCCACATGACCTTCCTCATCCAGCACTGGCTGGGTGTCGAAGGCATGGCGCGCCGCTACGCGGACTACATGCCGGAGGAGGGCTTCACCTGGGAGAACCAGGTGTCGACCATCGGCGCGTTCATCCTGGCGGCGTCGACCCTGCCGTTCCTGTGGAACGTCTACACGACCTGGCGCAACGCGCCGAAGGTCACCGTCGACGACCCGTGGGGCTACGGCCGCTCGCTCGAGTGGGCCACCAGCTGCCCGCCGCCGCGACACAACTTCACGTCGCTGCCGCGCATCCGCTCGGAGTCGCCGGCGTTCGACCTGCACCACCCGGAGGTCGCGGCGATGGAGCAGGCGCCGGGCCACGGGCCTCTGGTCCAGGTCTACGGTGACCCCGACCGTCGCGGGCACCAGCAGCTCGTCGAGGAGCGGCGCGACAGCGCGCAGTCCGACGCGGCACAGTCGAGCACGACGGTCATCGAGGACGAGGGGGAGAACCGCAAGTGAAGATCGAGATCAAGCTCTTCCTGTTTCTCGCACCGTTCTTCGTCGTGGTCGGCGTGATCTACGGCCTCGTCACGCAGTTCCAGGAGCCGGTCGGCTACCTCGGCATCCCGCTGGTGGGTGCGCTGATGGCCATGGTGGGTGCCTACCTCGCGCTCACCGCGCGCCGCATCGACCTCCGCCCGGAGGACGACGAGGAAGGCGAGATCGAGCAGGGCGCCGGTGACCAGGGCGTGTACTCGCCGTGGAGCTGGTGGCCGCTGGTCATCGCCGGCGCGGCGGCGGTCGCGTTCCTCGGGCTGGCCGTGGGCTGGTGGGTGCTCTACATCGGCTTCATCCTCGGCGTCATCGGCCTGGTCGGCTGGGTGTTCGAGTTCAGCCGCGGGCAGCACGCCCACTGAGGCTTCTGCTCCTGGGAAGGGCCCCGCACGCGAGTCGCGTGCGGGGCCCTTCGCCGTTCCCCGGGAGCCCCGGGGCGGACGACGCGGGACACGGATCGACAACGATCCGCGAAGGCGCGGTCCGACCCGTTCACCGTGCGACGGTCCCGTGATGCAATGAAACTTCACGATTCCCTGAGAAGGAGCACCATGCGCGTCCCCCAGAAGACCGTGGCCCTGGCATCGGCGGGCCTGGTCGCCCTCTCCCTGGCCGCCTGCGGGAGCGAGGGGCCCGCGGCGCCCGCCGTCGGCGAGCAGGCCGCCGACGAGCCGGCGGCGAAGATCTCGACGGTCTCGACCATGACGGACCTGGCCGGGCAGATGCAGGCCGCGCAGGAAGAGGCGTCGAGCGCTCACATGGAGCTGACGTACTCGGGCGAGCTCGCCGAGTCGGCGGGGATGACCGAGAGCACCACGACGGCCGACGTGGCCTACGGCCCGACGTTCGACGAGACGACCATGCAGATGTCCATGGCGGTCATGGGCATGGACATGGACATCGTGCTGCTCGACGGCACGATCTACCTGTCCATGGGGGAGATGACCCAGGGCAAGTACCTGTCGATGACCGCCGACGACATGGCGGAGGACCCGGCCCTCGCAGGCACGATCGACTCGATGGAGTCCATGGACACCGCCTCGCAGGCAGAGGCGATGGCGGACGCCGTCACGTCGTTCGAGCACACCGGCACCGAGACCGTGGACGGCGTCGAGACCCAGGTCTACACGGCCACGATCGACCCGTCCAAGGTCAAGGACGGAACAGCAGGCATCGACGCGTCGACCGCTGACCAGCTCGGCGAGATCTCCACGGTCTACAAGGTGGACCCGCGGGGCCTGCCCCTGGAGGCCGACATCACGATGGAGGTCGAGGGCCAGGAGATGGTCGTCGAGTCCACGTTCAGCAAGTGGGGCGAGCCGGTCGACGTCACGGCGCCCTCCGCGGACGACGTGATCCCCTACTCGGAGTTTGGCCAGGGCTGACCTGCCACGCAGCCTGACAGAACACCGGGGCCCCGCACGCAGCGCGTGCGGGGCCCCGGTGCGTGCTGAGGGAGGCCCGGAGCGGGCCGCACCGGATGCTCCTATGGATCGTCAAGGGGCGGGGTAGGTGCTGCCGGTGGTTTGGGTCGGGGTTCTTAGGACGTGGTAGATCTCGCGGGCGATGAGT